>NZ_JAJDMJ010000027.1:0-48974 GCF_020593585.1 Blautia sp. DFI.6.71 | reverse complement strand
ACAACAAAAAAATGCCGTATTTATGCGGCTTTTGGCGTTTCGCAAACGCCTAAATTATTTTATATAGGAAAAGGAGCAAAAAACACATGAATATTTTTGAACTTTTTATACTGGCGATAGGCTTGTCTATGGATGCATTTGCAGTATCTGTCTGTAAGGGCCTTTCCCTGGGCAGAATCAATGCAAAGCATATGTGTATCGCAGGCGCATGGTTCGGGGGATTTCAGGCATTAATGCCCCTTGTGGGATATTTTGGCGGACGATTCTTTGCAGATAAGGTTACTCGATACAGTCACTGGGTAGCTTTTGTCCTTCTGGTGTTCATTGGTGCCGGCATGATCAAAGAATCGAAAGAGGAAGAACATGTAAATGCGGATATGGATATAAAATCCATGTTCATCCTTGCAGTGGCTACCAGTATTGATGCACTGGCAGTGGGAGTGACATTTGCTTTTCTGAAAGTAGAGATTGTATCAGCAGTATCCTTTATCGGTGTGATCACCTTTGTCTGTTCAGCAGCAGGGGTAAAGATAGGCAGTCTTTTCGGAATGAAATACAAATCCAAAGCGGAATTATGCGGAGGTATTATCCTTATCCTCATAGGTACAAAAATCCTGCTGGAAGGACTGGGAATGATATAAATAATAATTACAAATCTCAACTCAAACGTGTTATAATACTACTATCAATGAACAGGCATGAAATGATTATCCGCCTGAATAATTTAAATAACATATCAGGGAGGTTTCTATTATGAAAAAAGTAAAAACAGCAGCAGCACTTTTATGCAGTGCATGTCTGGTACTTTCAGGAACTGCTGTACCGACAATGGCAGATTCAGTGAAGGTTGTGACACTGGGAGCTGATCTTACTCAGGACCAGAAGAATACAATGATGAAATATTTTAATGTAGACAGTAACCAGGTACAGATCCTCACGATTACTAATCAGGATGAGAGAGATCATCTGAGTGCTTATGTACCGTTAGAGCAGATCGGAACCAGAACAGTAAGCTGTGCATATGTAAAGCCGACTCAGTCAGGCGGTATCAAAGTAAGAACAGCCAACCTTAACTGGGTAACATGTAACATGATTGCAACGTCACTTTCCACATCAGGTGTCAAGAACTGTGAAGTGGTAGCAGCCTGCCCGTTTGAGGTATCCGGCACCGGAGCGCTTACAGGTATTCAGATGGCGTACGAGACAGCTACAGGGGAGCAGCTTGACAGCACGAAGAAAGAACTTGCTACAGAGGAAATGGTAGTGACAGGAAATCTGGCTGATGAGGTTGGAAAGAATGATGCAACTACTGTTATGAATAACTCGAAGATACAGGTTATCAAAGATAATGTCCAGAATGTGGATGATATCTATAATATCGTAGTAAATGTTGCTCAGCAGAATAATGTAAATCTGGATTCTGACCAGATTAATAAGATTGTAGAGCTTCTGAAACAGATTGCGCAGCAGGAGTACAATTATGATGATGTAAAAGCAACACTGGAGCAGGTAGAACAGAATACATCCGGTGATAATGATGAGCTTGGTGATATTGATGATGAAGAGGATGACACTGTAAATGCAGGTGATCCAGCAGATGGTGATGATATCCTGAATAATGTGGATAACAGTGCTTTAGGCGGAGATATCGTAGAGAGTTCCACAGAGAATCCATCGCTGGAGGAGGATTCAGGTTTGATTGAGGACGACGGGGACGATCAGAGTGACGGAGACCTCAGCGAAACAGAGGAACCGCAGGAGCCGGATGGTGATGAAACTACGGATGACAGTACGCTTGGAAATACAGATGAAGGTGATACAGACTCCGATGAAGGAACAGATGATACAGAAAATGATACCACATCAGATGAATTGGATACTTCTGCACTGACAGAAGATCAGAAAACCATGTTTGATAAAGCTGAGAATTTCTGCAAGGGAGAATATGAAGGCGATACCACTGCTCTTACAACAGCTATGGAAGATGAAACAGCAACAGCTTCCGTAACTCTTGATGCTGAAAATGGTGCAACTCTTGCTAAGAATGTGGAGAAGGCATATCTGAAAATTCTTACAGAAGGCACAGCTTCTTATCAGGCAGATGGAACAGAGATTTACATGAGTACAGAGCTCAATATGGTAGATAAGTCCATGAAGGAAATCTTCGGATTAAGTGCAGATGCACAGGCAAGTCCGGAGCTTGGAGAACTTTCAGATGATGACAGACAGACCTTATATAATGAAACAATGAAATTCTTTGAGAAACTCTACGGAGAAAGCACAGAGACTTATGATACAACGGATGCAGATTCCACAGAGACTGCAGGCGGCGAGGAAAATGCAGAATAATCAAAGCATCATGCAGATTTCAGAGAATAAGGATGGTTCTGCAAAGGTATTGTTCAGGATACGAAAAGCAGAGATGACAGATGTGGATGAGATCATGGCTGTTATGCATGAAGCGAAGAATGATAAAGAGCATCCGGACTGGTTTGTATCTGATGATGAGGAATATGTCAGGACACATATAGAAGAACAGGGTTTTGTGATCGTGGCACAGACAGCAGATGGTTCTGTTGCGGGTTTCTTCATTATTAAATATCCTGAAAACAGGGAAGATAATCTGGGAACTTATCTTGATTTTGATGAGGAACAGCTTTCCCATGTTGCAGTCATGGATTCGGCAGTTGTGTGTTGTGCATACAGGGGAAACGGGCTGCAGGGGCATATGCTGGAAGAAGCGGAGAGATTGCTGGATACAGACCAATATTATTATCTGATGTGCACCATACATCCGGATAATCAGTTCAGCAGACATAATATGGAAATCCATGGATATGAAGTTAAGAGAACGGCACTCTGTTACGGAGGTCTGCCAAGATGTATCCTTTTTAAGGATTTAACCGAATCAGGGAAGTCCCCTGCACAGGTTGTGAAAAGCAGCAAACAATAATAGTAATGGAAAGCAGTTGGTGAAATTTTTGTGATTTTGCCGGCTGCTTTTTGTTATGTATGGAAAAAATGAGATGAATGTGATAAAATGATGTGATTATAGCAATCCTCGTAAATAATGAATCTTAATCCGGCCCATCAGAGTGTGAAATCTGAAACTGTCTTAAATGCATTATTTATGTTACTGTTCACTGGTAATATCCTGCGAGGTGTTTTTTGTGAGCGAAGGTCACAGAAAACCCGAGACATACTGCGCGAATTTATGCGATTAGCATAAATTAAGTTTGCGAAGCAAACGATACTCCTTGGGCATTGCACAAGGAGGTTCATATTTCCTGCATCGCGAAGCGTGTTGCTGGGAACGGAGTGAACAGTAACTTATTTATGAGGGCTGCTATAGAAAACAGAGTCATATAATTGACAAAAGATAAACATAAAAATACAAGGAGAAATACGAATGGGAATGGCAGTAGTAACTCTGAAAAAGGGAGAGGGAAGACTTCTGAAATCCGGCGGAATGTGGATTTTTGATAATGAGATAGATACAGTCATGGGAAATTTCGAGAACGGTGATATTGTACTTGTCCATGATTTTGACGGATATCCTATGGGAAGAGGGTTCATTAATACTAATTCTAAGATTACGGTACGTCTTATGACCAGAGATGAAAATGTTGATATTAATGAAGAACTTTTGGAGAAGCGTGTACGTGATGCATGGGAATATCGTAAGAAAGTGGTAGATACAGGATGCTGTCGTCTGATTTTTGCAGAGGCAGATTTCCTTCCAGGAATTGTGGTGGATAAATTTTCGGATGTACTGGTAGTTCAGTCACTGGCTCTGGGGATCGATCGTTTTAAAGAAACAATCGTAGAACTCCTCAGGAAAGTCCTGGCAGAAGATGGGATCACTATTCGCGGTGTTTACGAAAGAAGCGATGTGAAGGTGCGCAAACAGGAAGGAATGGAAATGGTTAAGGGTTTTATAGGACCAGAGTTTCCAACACTTGTGCAGATTGAAGAAAATGGCGTAAAATATGAAGTTGATGTAAAGGACGGGCAGAAGACAGGATTTTTCCTGGATCAGAAATATAACAGGCTTGCAATTCAGAAGCTCTGTAAGAATGCGAAAGTTCTGGATTGCTTTACACATACAGGTTCCTTTGCACTCAATGCCGGAATTGCAGGAGCTGCGAGCGTAACCGGTGTGGACGCTTCTCAGCTGGCGGTAGATCAGGCAACCGCTAATGCAACATTGAATGGTTTATCCGACAATGTGAAATTTATTTGCGAGGATGTTTTTGAACTGCTTCCAGAACTGGAAGAAAAGGGTGAGAAATTTGATGTTGTGATTCTTGATCCTCCGGCATTTACCAAGTCCAGAAATTCCATTAAAAATGCAGTAAAAGGATACAGAGAGATTAATCTGCGTGCCATGAAACTGGTAAAAGACGGCGGATTTCTGGCAACCTGTTCCTGTTCTCATTTTATGGACTATGAATTATTTACCAAAACCATCGGACAGGCAGCAAAGAATGTACATAAAAGACTTCGCCAGGTAGAATACAGGACACAGGCACCGGATCATCCGATCTTGTGGGCGGCAGATGAGTCTTACTATCTGAAGTTTTATATATTCCAGGTATGCAATGACAGATGATTATTTGGCATATCAGGTAGGGGCAAAATACCTTTTGCCCCTAGAGCGTGTCTGAAAAATCATTTCCACAATCTGCACGCCCCACTTTGCGGTATATTTTGCCCGAATTCGGTTGCCGTAGCCAGCTACGACGCCCTCATCCGGGCAAAATCTCCCACAAATTGTGACATATATCTTGCGGAAAGTATTTTTCAGACACGCTCTAACATCATAAGAGTACATAATAAAGAAAGAGAGGAAATAATATTATGAGTTTCAGAGAAGTAAAAGCAGAAGAACTGACAATGAATCCATTTACCAAGATTGGAAAGGAATGGCTGCTGATCACAGCCGGAAATGAAGAAAAATGCAATACCATGACAGCAAGCTGGGGTGCAATGGGTGTTATGTGGGGAAAGAACGCAGTGACAGTGTATATCCGTCCTCAGAGATACACCAAGGAATTTGTGGACAGGGAAGATACATTTACAATTTCTGTTCTGGGAGAAAAACATCGCAAGGCATTAAATTATTGCGGAAAGGTTTCCGGAAAAAATGTGGATAACAAGATTAAAGAAGCAGGACTGACTCCTTACTTTACAGACGGAACAGCCGGAATTGAAGAAGCTGACATGATCATGGTCTGCAAAAAAATGTATCATGATGAGATTAAACCGGAATGCTTTGATGCCGGGGAAAACGACGGTAAGTGGTATCCGCAGAAAGACTACCATACCATGTATATTGCAGAGATCCTGAAAGTTCTTGTCAGAGAGTAAAAAAATGCATTACAAACAGTAAAAAAAGAGGTAGTTTAATGAAAGACAAATTAAACAGATTCATGCAGGGGCGTTATGGAGTGGATAATTTTGCAAGATTCACTCTCGGTGTGGCACTTTTCGTCATTGTTGTAGGTTCTTTTATGAGACAAAATGCAGCCGGAGGCGTTCTGGATACAGTTGGATTTATTCTTATCATTTATACATATTTCAGAATCCTTTCCAGAAATATCTCTGCACGATATGCGGAAAATCAGAAATATCTGGGATATACTCAGAAAATCCGTAGCTGGTTTACCAGAGAGAAAAATATGATGGAGCAGAGAAAAACACATCATATCTATACCTGCCCGGGTTGTGGACAGAAAATTCGTATTCCCAGAGGAAAAGGACAGAAGGTAGAGATTGAATGTCCGAAATGTCATGAGAAGTTTATCAAAAGACGTTGATTTGCTGCAAACACGCTCTGGCAGATCATCATAAGTTATGGGCTGGAGGAATTATGTTTGGTTATATAGTAATGAATAAGCCTGAAATCAAGTTTAAAGATTTTGATCTGTACAGATCCTTTTACTGTGGATTGTGCAGAGAACTCAAAAGTAAATATGGAATATCAGGACAGATTTCTCTGACTTATGATATGACATTTGTGGTGATTCTTCTCAGTGCGCTTTATGAGCCGCCCACACAAAAGGGAAGCACAAGATGTATCATTCACCCGGTATGTAAACAGCCGGTCAGAAGAAATACAGTGACAGAATATGCGGCAGATATGAATGTACTTCTTACTTATTATAAATGCCGGGACGATTGGGAGGATGAAAAAAAAGTAACTGCTCTTGGTTATTCAAAAGTTCTTCAGGGAAAAGTGAAAAAACTGGATCAGAAATATCCGGATAAATCCCGAAGAATACAGAAGCTTCTCAGTGAATTGTCTGAGATGGAGAAATCTGGAGAAAAAGACATTGACAAAATGGCGGGCTGTTTCGGAAAAATTATGGAAGAGATTTTTGCATGGAAACAGGATGTATGGGAAGATACTCTGCGCAGAATGGGATTTTTTCTTGGCAAATTTATTTATCTTCTGGATGCATACGATGATGTGGAAGAGGATATAAAAAATAAAAATTACAATCCTTTTTCAGAACAATATATAATAGAAGGGTTCGATGAGCAGGTACGCCGGATTCTGATCATGATGATGGCACAGACCTGCAGGGAGTTTGAGAAACTTCCTATTATAGAATACACTGATATTTTGAGAAATATTCTTTACTCAGGGGTATGGTGCCGGTTTGAGGTGATCCATAAGAAGAGAAAAGAAGCAGGAGAGAAAGATAATGATTGATCCGTACAGTATACTGGGGATTTCCAGAGATGCATCCGATGAAGAAGTGAAGAAGGCATATCGTAAGCTGAGCAGAAAGTATCATCCGGATGCCAATATTGACAATCCGAATAAAGAACAGGCTGAGGAGAAATTCAAGCAGGTTCAGCAGGCTTATGAGCAGATTATGAAGGAAAGAGAGCAGGGAGCCGGTTACGGGAATTATGGCAGCAATAATTACGGTGGTTTTGGCGGATTTTCCGGACAGGCAGACTCTGGCTATCAGGATGAAGAGTCTATGCGCAGACAGGCGGCAGCCAATTATATCCAGAGTGGTCATTATCGTGAGGCTATGAATGTTCTGCAGTCACTTTCACAGAGGAATGGACAGTGGTATTATCTGTCTTCCATGGCAAACATGGGACTTGGAAATAACGTAAATGCATTGAATGATATTAAGCAGGCTATCCGTCTGGAACCGGATAATGTACAGTATCAGATGGTTTTGCAGCAGATGGAAGGCGGAGGAAACTGGTATCAGGAGATGCAGAATCCTTTTGGAGGTATGCCGACAGGCGGTGATGATTATTGTATGAAGCTGTGCCTGGCAAATATGGCATGCAGTCTGTGTTGCCCGGGAAGCGGCATATTTTGCTGCTAAAACGTTATTGTTCACTCCGTTCTCAGTAACGTAGTCAAAATTCATTCCAGATTGCCTGCGGCAATGAAATTTTGGTAATAATTGGATTGACAATTAAAAGTGAAAATATTACTATAGTAAAGTGATAATGTGCAACTGTAATGATATGCAACAGTTGCAAACATATAATTAAGGTTACAGGAGGAAATCATAATGAGTATTCGTATTGGTATTTTAGGCTACGGCAATCTTGGCCGCGGTGTAGAGTGCGCAATCAAACATAATCCGGATCTGGAGCTTGTTGCTGTATTTACACGTCGTGCTCCGGAAACTGTTAAAATCCTTACAGAGACAGCAGCGGTATATTCTGTCAATGATGCCGAAAAAATGAAAGATAAGATCGATGTACTTATCATCTGTGGCGGAAGTGCAACAGATCTCCCGAAACAGACACCGGAATATGCGAAGATGTTTAATGTAATTGACAGCTTTGATACACACGCAAGAATTCCTGAGCATTTTGATTCAGTTGATGCAGCTGCAAAAGAAAGCGGTCATATCGGAATTATTTCAGTGGGCTGGGATCCGGGAATGTTCTCACTGAACCGTCTCTATGCAAATGCAATCCTTACAAACGGAAAGGATTATACATTCTGGGGCAAGGGTGTAAGCCAGGGACACTCAGATGCAGTACGCCGTATCAAAGGCGTAAAAGATGCAAAACAGTATACAATTCCTGTTGAAGCAGCACTGGAAGCAGTGAGAAACGGAGAAAATCCGGATCTTACAACAAGACAGAAACATACAAGAGAATGCTTTGTAGTTGCAGAGGAAGGTGCGGATCTGGCACAGATTGAGAATGATATCAAGACTATGCCTAACTATTTCTCTGACTATGACACAACTGTACATTTTATTTCTGAAGAAGAACTGAAGCGAGATCACAGTGGAATCCCACATGGCGGTTTCGTGATCCGATCCGGAAAAACGGGCTGGAATGATGAGAACAATCATGTGATCGAATATAGTCTGAAGCTGGATTCCAATCCGGAGTTTACATCTTCTGTACTTGTTGCATATGCAAGAGCTGCATATCGTATGAATAAAGAAGGACAGAGTGGTGCGAAGACCGTATTTGATGTGGCACCTGCTTATTTATGTGCTGCTGATGGTGCTGAATTAAGAAAGCATCTGTTGTGATCAGGGATATAAGATAATATTCTGTCTGTTGAAAAAATAAAAAGAAAACAGGTATACAGGTTATATTTCACAGTGTTATCTTGTGAAAAGAGACAAAGTATTTGTGGACTTTGTCTCTTTTTTTATGGAATAGACTGTGAAAAATTAGTGAATGTTTAACAGAATTTTACTTGTCTGTTGACGGGATATTTAAAGTGTAATATAATAGAGTCATAGAAACGTAATAACATTGTAAAAAACTTTGTTAAACCTTAGAGCGTATCTGAGAAGTATGTGAGATATCAGAGCGATACCCACGATTCATACTTTTCGGACACGCTCTGATAATGAAAAAAGAAAAGGAAGGTATGTATGCAAAACGTAAACAGGAAGTTTAAAATCTGGGGGGCACTTCTGTTTCTGCTGTTTTTTGCTGTGGGAGTTTCCATGTATTTTACTGCGGCAAATGTACAGGCTGCAACGAAAACAGGTTTTGTAACTATTAACGGAGATTCATACTACATAAATGAAGATGGCTCTAAACAGAAGGGTTGGCTGGAACTTGAAGGAAAGAAATATTACTTTAACACAAAGACCGGTGTTCAGGTAAAGGGCTGGGTTACTGACAGTAAAGGACGAAAGAGATATTTCAGTAAACAGGCTGGTATCATGATGACAGGCTGGGTCACTGATTCAAAGGATCAGAAAAGATATTTTAATCCATCTACCGGATTCATGCAGACGAAATGGCTGACATTGAAGGGAAAGAGATATTATTTCTACAGTAACAGTGGAGTGGCTGCCTGCAAGACGTTCCTTACAGACAGTAAGAAAAATACCAGGTATTTTACAAGTGCATGTTATATGCTTACCGGCTGGACAAAGAATTCCAGCAATGAATACAGATATTTTGAAACTGAAGACGGAATTATGGCAAAAGGTTTCCAGACACTGAATGGAAAGAAATACTACTTTAATACAGGCAGCGGCAAGATGGCTGTAGGCTGGACGACAATTGACGGAAATAAGTATTATTTTGATAAGGAAACCGGTGTGATGGCTACCGGAGATGTAACAATTGATGGACAGAAATACCATTTTAATTCCAATGGTATATTGAGCAATACTACAAGTCCGACCGGTTCCAGAACAATCAAGAATTATCTGGCAGGTGCATTACAGCCTGTTGGTCAGGCTCTGTACGTATGGGGTGGCGGATGGAATGATTCCACCAGAAAAGGAACAAGTCAGACAATGACTGATTTCTATAACAGTCAGAGCAGCAGTTATGATTACAATAACTACAGAGATCTCAGCACAGCCAACAGAGCAAAAGGTTTTGACTGTTCCGGTTTCGTAGGATGGTCAGCTTATCAGGTAATGCAGAGTAAGTCCGGTGTAGGAAGCGGATATACAGTAGTTTCCGGTGAGATTGGTTCTTATTATAAGTCCATGGGCTGGGGAAGTATTCTCACTCAGGCGAATCTGGCAAGTGATGACTGGACAGTATATCCCGGAGATGTGGGATATGACAGTGGACATACATGGATCATTCTCGGACAGTGTGCTGATAAGAGTGCAGTGATCGTGCATTCTACCCCGAATGCAGGTGTTCAGATTGCAGGTACACCTACTCCGTCCGGTGGTTATTCCAGTCAGGCGATTGCACTGGCACAGAAGTATATGTCAAGATATCCGGGATATACCAAGTATGATTATCATACTTCATCTGGTAACTATATCAGAAGAGGTAATTATCTGAGATGGAACAGAAGTACGCTTTCTGATCCGGATGGGTATATGAATATGACCGCAGACCAGATTCTTGCAGATCTGTTTAGCTGAGAAGTGAATAGTTAAGAAAATGGAAGCAGCTTTCGAAAGAGGAGGCTGCTTCTTTTTTTGCGTTCTGTAGTAATTCCATAAATAATGCAAACAATCCAATTCACTATAGCGTGAAGTCCTGCTACGTTACTGTCCACTCCGTTCACAGTAACGTAGCCAAAATTCATTCCAGATTGCCTGCGGCAATGGAATTTTGGCTTGTATGTCTCGGGATTTTGGCATATTCATGCCAAAACACCTCGCGGGATAGTGGTGTGTGAACAGTAACCCTGCATCAGATATCTTTGTCCTGTGTTAAATTATTACAAACATGAAATGGAATATGTTTGAATTGTAGAAAGAAATGCGAAGAATAACAAAAAGATTAATAAATGTTACAGAAATATAAAATTTATGGTAATTAATCCTTGCGTTTTTGAGTGTGGTGTGTTAATATGTATAAGAATTAACTTAGATATTGCAAAAACATTAAGATATAGAAAGAAAATGTTACGAGGGTGAGAATTCATGAAGAAAAGAATTGTATGTCTTACATTAGCACTCCTGATGAGCGCAACACAGGTTGTTAGTGTAAGTGCTTCAAGAGAGGATGAATTGAGAGAAGAGCAGGCGATCACAAGTCAGCAGCTGGATGCTACATATTCCAGAATGGATGAGCTTGCATATGCGAAATCACAGCTTGAGAATGAGATTTCCGAACTGGATTCCAATCTTGTAAGTGTTATGGTTTCTATTGATACTCTTAAAGGAGATATCGATAATAAAGAAGTAGATATTATTAAGACAAAACAGGATCTGGCTAAGGCTCAGAAGGCGAGAGATAAGCAGTATGAGAGCATGAAGCTTCGTATTCAGGCACTGTATGAACAGGGTGGGGATGCAGCGTGGTTTCAGATGATGCTTAATTCAGAAGATTTAAGTGAACTTCTGACACGTGCTGAGAATACACAGCAGATGTATGAGCAGGACAGAAAGAATCTTGATAAATATGTGAATACTATTAATGAGGTGAATAATTTAAAGACTCAGTATGAATCTGACAAAGCAGAACTGGAAGAGATGAAGGCTTCTTATGAACAGCAGTCTTATGATCTTCAGTGCCAGATCGATCAGAAGAAATCTGAATCAGCCGATTATGAGAATGAAATTGCATATGCACAGCAGCAGGCGACAGAATATGCAAATCTGTTAGCGGAACAGACAGCTGAAATTCAGAGATTGGAAGCTGAAAGAATCGCAGCAGAAGAAGAGGCAAGACGACAGGCTGAGGAAGAGGCTGCAAGACAGGCGGCAGAAGAAGAGGCAGCAGCAAAAGCTGCAGAGCAGGAACAGGACTCCGAATCAGAAGACGAAGAAAATGTAGAGTATGATGAAGACGGAAATGAGATTGAGAATACTGATGATGCGGATGATGAGTCTGAATCAGATGATGGTGTAGAATATGATGAAAATGGTGATCCTGTTGACAATGCAGGAGCTTCTGATGATGTAGAGTACGATGAGTATGGCAATGTGATTGATTCTGATAATACAGTTTCACCAGATGATTATGAGAGTGAACAGTCATCTGATTCAGATAGTTCTTCATCTTCAGGTTCAGGATCAGGATCTTCTGTAGTAGACTTTGCAACACAGTTTGTTGGCAATCCATATGTATGGGGCGGTACAAGCCTTACAGGTGGAGCTGACTGTTCAGGATTTACACAGAGTGTATATGCAAACTTCGGAGTAAGTCTTCCGAGAACTTCTTATGAACAGCAGAATGCCGGTACAGAAGTATCTTATGCTGATGCACAGCCGGGCGATTTGATCTGCTACGGTGGACACGTTGCAATCTATATGGGGAATGGACGTATCGTTCATGCATCGAACTCTGTAGATGGAATTAAGATCAGTGATAACGCAGCGTACAGAACGATTGTTTCTGTAAGAAGACTGGTATAATTAAATAAGTATAAATAATTAAATTTATAGGGGTTGAAAAGGAGTATCGCTAAGGGGGCTGATGCTCCTTTTCTTTATGTATAAGTAGTTATCATTATTCCGCGAGGTGTTTTGGCATGAATATGCCAAAATTCCGAGACATACCGTGCGAATTTATGCGATTAGCATAAATTCTGTGCATCGCGAAGCGTGTTGCTGTGAACGGAGTGAACCGTAACCATGTATAATATTTTACCGACTTTCAGGTGGATTTTACCTTGACATAAAATTGGATGGATAGTACAGTTTATGTAACTGAAGAGATACATATAAAATTTTAAATCTGTTTTTGGAGACATCAGTGGGAAAGAATATTCTCATGAATTATCCGGATTATAGTTGAATAGTGAAAGCGAGGAATGATAAATGGCAAATGACCATGTAGAACACATAAGAATTGTACAGGAAACAGTTGCTGGCAAGGAGATTACTTTTGCACATGTAATGGGAGGGCCGGCTCCGGTCATATACCAGAAGCTTGGACTGAATCCGCAGGTGGATTATCGTTCATCTGCAATCGGAATTATGAATATGACACCGCCTGAATCTGCAGTGATTGCATCTGATATTGCGGTAAAAAGCGGAAATGTTTATCTGGGATTTGCAGATCGATTTACAGGCACACTGATCATTACGGGAGAGATTTCCGATGTAATGTCAGCGATGACTGAGGTTGTGGATTATTTCAGAGACACTCTGGGTTATGTAGTCTGCAAGATTACCAAAAGATAGGAAGTGTTGGGATGGCAGGGATGACAACCAGAGAATTACTGGAAAAGCTTTATAACCAGGATTATGAGAAACTAAAGGGAAAAAAACTGCGTATGACCAGGGTAAGGGTTCCGGGAAAGGAAGTGTGCCTGGCGCATGTGATCAATCCTTCACAGAGCTGTATTTATCAGAATCTTGGTTTGCATATTGGAGTCCATGAGGGAGAAGACCACACAGGAGAAGCAATCGGAATGATTCGTTTTACCCCATGGGAAGCAGTGGTTGTAGCTGCTGATATTGCAGTGAAAAGTGCAAATGTGGAGATTGGTTTCATGGATCGCTTCAGCGGATCATTGATCCTTACGGGAGGTCTGACGGAAGTTCAGACTGCAGTGGAAGAAGTGGTGAAATTTTTTAGAGAGGTGCTTGGCTTTAAGACTTGTGCAGTTCACAAAAGTTAAAACATACGAAAAGTCAGTTATTCTGTATCGATGGTGCTTATGTAACTGCCGGAATAGCTGAGAGAAGTGAAAGGGACAGACATTAAATATGAAGAAAATATTTCTGATGGGCAGAAGTGAAGCAGGTAAGACTTCATTAACGCAGGCATTAAAAGGCGAAAAACTTCATTATGTAAAAACGCAGTATACGAATACGGATGATGATACCATTGATTCTCCGGGAGAGTATGCAGAGTCCAAGCATTTCAGCGTAGGGCTGGCCTGTTTTTCTTTTGAAGCAGATGTGGTGGCAATGGTACAGTCAGCAGATGAACCTTTCAGTTTGTTTGGCTATGGCAGTAATGCATTTATTCTGAGACCACTGATAGGAATCATTACGAAAATAGATTCTCCTTATGCGAATGTTCCAATGGTGCGTCAGTGGATGCTGAATGCAGGATGTGAAAGAATTTTTCTGGTAAACAATGTGACCGGAGAGGGGATTGATGAGCTGAGAGCGTTTTTGAATGAGGATGTTCCAAAGCTGAGTCTGGAAGAAGCAAAATTCAGACAGAGTCTTGGTCTGAATGAATGGGATCCGCTGCCGGAAGGTGTGGAATATTGAAAAATATATTGATAAATAGTTGACAAGCTTGTTGCAGGGTGTTATTATAATGACAGTATAATTCCATACAGAACATATTAAGTGCTGATACTGTGAGAAAGAGCAGTACAGAAAGAGGGAATCAGGTGAGAAACCTGAGCGATCCGGTCACTGTAACAGAGGAGCAAATCTCAGAATGTCCATTGTGCCATAGCATGAGAAGGAGAGAGGAGCGATGAGCCTGGAGCCAGGAAACCTGCTTGGTATGGCGAGGTTAAACTTCCGTGTAAAGTGTAACAACCAACTCCGTTGAATCCGCAGCTTCGGAGTGTTGTCTGCTTTTATCTGAAGGCAGACATTTTTTATGGAATGCGCCTGTTCTTTATGAATTATACATGATTAAATGGCAGGCGATACTACTTCGGATTTATTCGTTCCCTCCGCGCACTCATGAACGGATTTTTTTCTACCCCGGGGTAGCATCGCTCCCTCTTATTAATTTTAAATGTATGATCTGTGAAAAATACTGTAATGAATTTTCAATGCTTTGTTATGTGAAGAGAAATTGATAATTTATTAGAGTATTTTTTTTATTTCGTCCTCTGATGGGTGGGATTGATGGAGAATGAGAAAACGGAATTATTCTGGAAAGATAAAAACTTGCAACAGGAGAGGAGAGGTAGCAATGGAGAAACCTTATTGGGAAGGGAAAGAATATTCTTATTTCAGCCATAAGAAATGTGAATTTTTTCCGTGTCATAAGAATGCAGATCCGGATGATTTTAACTGTCTGTTTTGTTATTGCCCGCTATATGCCCTGGGTGAGAAATGCGGTGGGAATTTCCGGTATACGGAAAAGGGAATTAAAGACTGCACAAACTGTATGCTTCCGCATAAGCGAAAAAACTATGGGTATGTCACAGGAAAATACCAGGAACTGGCTGATATGATGAAAAGAGCAAAGGAAAGTATCAGCAAATAAGAGGAGAATGCGTTGCTGCTTAGAACGGAGTGAACAGTAACAATGTGTCAGATTAGCACAAATAAGAAAGAACGATTTTCATTGTAATACAATGCTTGTTCTGCTAGAATAAGGATAGCAAAAGAGAAGAGTCTGTAAGATTTTCAAGTCTGTTCTGAGTTAGTATATAAAGCATTTCACACACATTTTTCACACTTTTCACATGCACAGAAGAAAATGCATCACAGGCATTTGACGTCTTTTCCTGGCGACATTTTCTTGTCGGCAGAGCTCTGCATTTCTACATAGAGCCGTCGGAAAACAGGGAAAATTCACTGTTTTCCGACGGTTTTTGTCATTGATCATGGTTGAAAAACAAAAAAGATACTGATATAATGATATTATATTTATGTAAGGGAGTTAACTACTACATGAAAAAAAGAAATACAGCGATACGCGCATTGTCAGTTTTTCTGGCTTATTCAATGGTTTGTACATCGGTACCCGCTGCGGGTCAGGAAATGTTTGGATCCGGAGTCAACAGGGAGACAGAAGAAAATACATCAGATCTGAAAGAATTTCAAAGTTCACAGGCAGATGAATTTGGAACAGATACGGGATCGGATGCAGAATTGTTCGGAAGCGATGATGCAAAACAGGAGTTTCAGGATGGAGAAAACTCAGAAGAGGGTACAGACGGAATCAGGTATATTAAGGGTCGTCCGTTGACAGAAGAGGAAAGAAAGGAAGAACTGGAACCCTTTAAAAATTTAAAACCTTTGGATCCGGGAATTGAAGTGGAGAGTGATCTGACATCAGTTTATGCTGCATATGGAAACAGGGAGGCTGCATTTCCATCTTCCTATGATGCCAGAAAGGAAGGATTAGTTACGCCCGTAAAGAATCAGAATCCATTTGGAACCTGCTGGGCTTTTGGTATGGCAGCAATCATGGAGACTTCGCTTCTGGCACAGAACAAAGGAACCTACGATCTGTCAGAAGAACATTTATCATATTTTTTCTCCAACAGACAGAATGATCCTCTTGGAAATACCCCCGATGATAAGAATTATGTACTGGGAAATTATCATGTAATAGGAGGTAATGATCACCTGGCGGCTATTTATCTCAGTACATGGTCGGGAATGACTACAGAGGCCGATGTACCATTTCCTACGGATTCTTCGCATCAGCAGGATCTGACTGTACAGATTCCGGGAAGTAAGGCTTATAATTCAGCGGCATATCTGAAAAATGCATCTGTTTCCAAATACAGTGAGGAACGTATGAAGGAAATGTTGCTGAATGACCATGCAGTATCCATTATGCTTTATATGAAGGAAAATTATGTAAACCCGGACACAGCAGCATATTGTTATCCTGTTGGAAAATCAAATTCGACTGTAATTAATCATATTGTGACAGTGGTCGGATGGGATGATACGTATTCAAAGGATAATTTCCTTCCTGTTTCCAATGTAACATCTGATGGTGCGTGGATCATCAAAAACAGTTGGGGGGAGAAGAAAGGAGACGGAGGATATTACTATCTTTCTTATCAGGATCCCAATATCAGTAAACTTGTAAGTGCAGAGGCAGTGGCTGCTTTGGATCAAAAGTATAGGAATAATTATTTTTATGATGGTTCTTCAGCACTTTCAGTGATTCCGATACAGGCGGGACAGTCAGTAGCAGCAGTTTATGAGACAACTGCAGGAAAGGGAAAAGCAGAAGTCCTAGGGGAGGTTAATCTTGTTACAAACAGTGACAATGCCTGTTACAAAATTCAGATATACACCGATCTGACAGATCCATATGACCCGGAAAGCGGGACCGCTGCATATGCTGCTCCATATGAGTTTGAACAGCCAATCGCAGGTGTACAGACTATCAGTGTACCAGAGGTGGTTTTGAAACAGGGAAGCAGATATTCTGTTGTGATCACAAACAGTGGGATTGAAAAAATCAGCTTTGGAGTGGAAGCAAAGTCCAGTTATGGAAACTGGTTTACCTGTACGGCGGGGATAGAAACAGGGCAGACATTCTATAAGAGTGCATCGGAAACGGCCAGGTGGACAGATGGAAAGACGAAAAACTGGACGGCAAGGATCAAGGCACATACAAGGACCCTGAATCAGTCATGGGTGCCGGATACACCGGTATTTCAGGTGAAGGCATATAATTCCGGATACAACCTTATTTCATGGAAAAAAGTTTCCGGAGCTACAGGATATTATGTGTACAGAAAACCTGCAGTAGGTGGGAAGTGGTCCCAAATTGCAGATGTCGGGACATCGGAATTAAAATATAAAGATAGTAAGGTTACGGCTAATGCATCATACCGTTATACAGTAAAAGCATATTATGAAGCATCCGGAAAAAGATATTCAGGTAAATATAAAACCGGCGATGTGATTAAAGCAGCACCTGCAGTGCAGAAGGTTACTTCTGTGAAATCTGAGAAAAATGGAATCCGTATCCGGTGGAAGCCTCAGAAAAAATGTGACGGCTATTATATTTACAGAAAGAAAAAAGGTGGTTCCTATCAATTGATAAAGAAAATTTCCAATGGAAATAGTTCTTCTTATCTGGACAAAAAAGCACAAAAAGGTGTATCATACTATTATGCGGTAAAAGCATATGTTAAAGAGCCATATGGAAATACATACAGCAAATATAAAAGTTCATCTGCTGTAAAAAGAAAATAGGAAATGAAGGAAAGAGATTATGAAGAGAAGGTTTGGAACAGTAATAGCAATGGTACTGTGCTTTATTCTGACAGTGGTTTCTGTTTATGCGGATGACGGAAAGGGTCAGAATCCGGATTATGTAACAGATTATTATATGATCGTACAGAGTACACAGGGCGGGGTAGATATTTATGATGAAGCAGACACTCAGAGTGTTAAACTGAATGACAGCAAGATTCCAAATGGAACTGCCATTCACGTTCTGGGTGAGAAGAATGGAGCAGACAATAAAAAATGGGCATATGCACAGTACCATGGAATGAACGGATATGTTCCTATGGATGATCTGGATCCGGCTTCCAGAGAAGAAGCTGCCAATGAGGAATATCGTACTTTCGGAGGCAAAGATGTGGATTTCGAAGTAAAGGTTCATGGAAACGATGGAAACGTATCGGTTTATAACGGACCTGGAGAGAAATTTGATCAGGTTTCAGGAACAGAGGGAATCGCAGATGGGACAACTGTACATATTTTTCAGTATGTTCAGGGAGAAGACGGAACAAACTGGGGGAAAACAGACACAGATGGTGTGACACAGGGATGGCTGAATCTTGATCGTGATACAGATTACGTAAATGAAAATGTATCCGCAGATGCACCGGAGGCTACAGGCACATCAGGAAATGTTCCGGTGGCTGCTGTTACACCAACACCGGAAGCAACTCCAACTCCGAAAGCCACACCAACACCAGAGGTAACACCTACAGAAAAAGTGACACCGACACCGGAGGCAACACCTACAGAAGAAGCAACACCGACACCGGAGGCAACACCTACAGAAGAAGCAATGCCAACACCGGAAGAAACAGAGACGCCTGCTTCGACAGAAGACAAGGAATCCGATGATAAGCAGAGTCAGAAAACATCAGGAAAGAATGTAAAAGCAGATTCAGGAATGAAGAATCCTGTAATCTGGATTAGTGGTATCGGGATTATTGTTATCATAATTTTACTTATTTATTTCCTGAAGAAGAAAAAGTAAGAGTTAAAATCATTAAAGAATGCCGTCGACGGCAGAGAACAGTTACAAAATAAACAGTGGAACTAAAAGAGCAGCGCATCGGATGATGCAGCTGCTCTTTTTAGAAAATGTGTGTGTATAATTGAGACGTTATGAGGAAACCTCAAATCAGTCTTAATTAACAAAAACTATTAATGTGTGTGCATATATAGTCTACAATTTTTTTGCAATTTAATCAAGATGGAATTTTATAGAACGTGATATATTTGTTACTGTTCACTGGTAATATCCCGCGAGGTGTTTTTTGTGAGCGAAGGTCACAGAAAACCCGAGATATACCGCGCGAATTTATGCGATTAGCATAAATTCTGTGCATCGCGAAGCGTGTTACTGAGAACGGAGTGAACAGTAACATATATTTTGAGGAAAGAGGCTATTCAGACTTTTTACTTGCGTAACTCTGGCGGGAAACGTATAATAGAAAAAAGCAATACTCGAGGGTGAGGAAAAGAGGATGAAGATAACGGAAGAACTGTTAAATGAGATGAAAATTAAGGATGAGAACTTTTCTGACGGTCTGATCAAGCCGGACGGCGATTACGTAAGAATACCCAGAGGACATCTTCATGGAATGATGGAATTGCTTCCATGGACAGAGAACGAAATCTGGAAAATGATCCCGGATGATGATTCTCCGCTGTTCTGGCTGATTGAGAAAACAGGATGCGTTCTTACGGATTATAATAATTCTATTGGCATGAAGATGACACCTGCTCAGCAGACTGTGTTTGATATGATGCGAAAACATGGGGTTCTTACAGATGATTATTACGATCTGACGAAACAGAGGGAGAAAGTAAGAGAAGCCAGAGAACAAAAAGAGAACAGGAAACAATAGTTAAGTGCATATGAATATATGGGAGTGCAGCGATGGAAAAGCATTCTCATTAAAGTCATCCGATGCAGAAAAAACAATATACGATATTAAAAAGCAGCATATCAGAGTTATGGATCATAACCTGATATGCTGCTTTTAACGTGTCTGAAGAAAAATGAAATGTCAATCATAAAAACAAAACAAAAACAACCAGAACGGAAGAAAAAACAAATAAAAAACAACATAAAAGTTCAGAATATACATGTTGATTTATGTTGACTTCGCGATAGCCATAAGGTATAATGAATCTATATGAAAACATGGAGGATATTGCTGTCAGAATGATACCGGAATGTATTGGGGTCTGGTATGGGTGCAGCTTTTATTCATGAGAAAGGAGTAACATGGAAAAATTTCAAACATCAGATATTCCCAAGTCTCCCAGAATTCAGAAACTGGTAGATGCATTGTATGAACATATGCCGGTGATCGAATCAGCCAGAGCAAAGCTGATCACAGAATCTTATAAGGAAACAGAAGGAGAACCGATCATCACACGCAGAGCAAAGGCTTTTGCGCATATTCTTCATAACATTCCGATCATTATCCGTGACAATGAACTGATTGTCGGAAGCAGTACGATTGCGCCGAGGGGATGTCAGACATTTCCGGAGTTCTCTTATGAGTGGCTGGAAGCTGAACTGGATACAGTTGCGACCAGAACTGCGGATCCTTTTGAGATTGCTGAGGAGACCAAAGCCGAACTTAAGGAGGCAGATAAGTACTGGAAAGGGAAAACAACCAGTGAACTTGCAACTTCCTATATGGCACCGGAAGCAATCAAGGCAATTGAACACAATATTTTTACACCTGGAAATTATTTTTACAATGGTGTAGGACATGTAACAGTTAAATACTGGGAAGTACTGGAAACCGGTTTTGAGGGAATCATGGAGAAGGCTCGGAAAGAGCTGGATGGATGCAGTGTCGGTGACGGTAATTATGCAAGAAAGTCTCACTTCCTTGAGGCAGTGATTTTAAGCTGTAAGGCGGTGATCGATTATGCAGGCAGATATGCAAAACTTGCGCAGGAAATGGCGGCACAGACAAGTGATCCGGTAAGAAAACAGGAACTTTTTGTTATCGCAGAGAACTGCAGCAGGGTACCGGCAAAGGGTGCACAGAATTTCTATGAGGCATGTCAGTCATTCTGGTTTGTACAGCAGCTTCTTCAGATGGAATCCAGTGGACATTCTATTTCACCGGGGCGCTTTGATCAGTATATGTATCCATATTATAAGAAGGATATGGAAGCAGGAACTATTACCCGAGAGTTCGCACAGGAATTGATGGATTGCATCTGGGTTAAATTAAATGACCTGAATAAATGTCGTGATGCGGCTTCAGCGGAAGGATTTGCAGGATATAGCCTTTTCCAGAATCTGATCGCGGGTGGTCAGAATAAAGAGGGAGAGGATGTAACTAACGATCTTTCTGTTATGTGTATTCAGGCATCCATGCATGTGCATCTTCCGGCTCCATCACTTTCTGTGAGAGTATGGAATGGTTCTCCGCATGAATTCCTGATAAAGGCAGCCGAGCTTACGAGAACAGGAATCGGACTTCCTGCATATTACAATGATGAGGTGATTATTCCGGCACTGCAGAACAGAGGCTTATCTCTGGAGGATGCCAGAGAGTACAATATCATCGGATGTGTGGAACCGCAGAAAGCCGGTAAGACAGAAGGGTGGCATGATGCCGCATTCTTTAATATGTGCAGACCTCTGGAACTTGTTTTTTCGAATGGTATGGATAAAGGTGAGATGGTGGGAATCCCTACCGGCGATGTCACTCAGATGAAGACCTTTGATGAATTCTTTGACGCATATAAGAAACAGATGGAATACTGCATTTCCCTGCTGGTGAATGCAGATAATGCTATTGATGTAGCTCATGCGGAACGCTGTCCGTTACCATTCCTTTCCTGTATGATAGATGACTGTCTGAAAGAAGGCAAGTCTGTCCAGGAAGGTGGAGCTGTTTACAACTTTACAGGTCCTCAGGGATTTGGAATCGCCAATATGGCAGATGGACTTTTTGCAATCCGCAAACTGGTCTATGAGGATAAGAAAGTATCTATGAAAGAACTTAAGGAAGCTCTTGCATGGAACTATGATAAAGGACTGGATGCGCAGTCCGCCGGTGATATGACAGAAATGATCATGAAGGCAATGCAGAAAGCAGGCAGAAATGTGGATGCTTCCACTGCAGAAGGACTTCTGAAAACTTTCATGGGGATGAAACCGGGTGAACAGAAGATACAGAGATTCAAAGAAATCCACGATATGATCGATGAAGTTCCGAAATTTGGAAATGATATTCCGGAAGTTGATTATTTTGCAAGAGAAGTTGCCTATACATATTCCAAACCGCTTCAGAAGTATAACAATCCAAGAGGCGGAAAGTTCCAGGCAGGTCTGTATCCTGTATCTGCAAATGTACCGCTGGGCGGACAGACAGGAGCGACGCCGGATGGAAGATATGCACACACACCTGTTGCAGACGGCGTTTCGCCATCTGCGGGCAAGGATGTAAAGGGACCTACGGCAGCGGCAACTTCCGTATCCAGACTGGATCATTTTATTGTATCCAACGGAACACTCTTTAATCAGAAATTTCACCCATCCGCACTTTCAGGAAGAGAGGGACTGGAGAAATTCGTTGCACTGATCCGCGGATACTTTGACCAGAAGGGAATGCACATGCAGTTTAATGTAGTTGACAGGCAGACACTGCTGGATGCACAGGAACATCCTGAGAAATACAAACATCTGGTAGTACGCGTGGCAGGCTACAGTGCACTGTTTACGACACTTTCCCGTTCCCTTCAGGATGACATCATCCGTCGTACAGAACAGGGCTTCTGATCCAGACGTTTTTTGCAGGAAGTAAAAGTGACAGGCAGAGGATGTATGGATAACAGAATAAGAAAGGAAAAGCATGGACTATTTGGATACAAAGGGCAGAGTGTTTGATGTCCAGAAATATTCTATTCATGATGGACCGGGTATAAGGACGATCGTATTTCTGAAAGGTTGTGTCCTGCGGTGCAAATGGTGCTGTAATCCGGAATCTCAGGAATATAAAATCCAGACAATGAAAGTGCAGGGAGAAGACAAGGTCATCGGACGTGATGTGACAGTCAGGGAGATGATTGAAGAAGTTGAGAAAGACAGGGTATACTATTATCGCTCGGGCGGAGGTATGACTCTTTCCGGCGGAGAATGTCTCTGTCAGCCGGAATTTGCAGGAGCACTTCTGAGAGCTGCCAAAGAGAGAGGGATTTCTACTGCGATCGAGAGTATGGCATGTGCAAAATGGGAGACGATTGAGACAATCTTACCGTATCTGGATACTTATTTAATGGATATTAAACATACAAATCCTGCGAAGCATAAAGAATTTACAGGACGTTCCAATGAACTGATGATGGAAAATGCCAGAAAAGTGGCGCTTTCCGGTAAAACCAGGCTGGTAATCCGTGTACCGGTGATACCCACATTTAATGATACAGTGGAGGAAATCCAGGGGATTGCAAGGTTTGCAGACACACTTCCCGGAGTGGACAAGATTCATCTTCTTCCGTATCACAGACTTGGACAGGATAAATATGAGGGACTTGGCAGACCATATCTGATGGGAAATGTGGAACCACCGTCCAAAGAACATATGGAAACATTAAAAAAGGCAGTACATGCGGTCTGCGGTCTGGACTGTCAGATCGGTGGATAAGGCATTTTTTGCATCTGATACGATTATTGGAATAAAAAAAGAAAAAACAAACAAAAACAACACAATAAAACCCGTAAAAACAACATAAAACAACGGAAATGTATTGACTTTTTATGACCGATAGTGTAAAATCACAGATAGAAACGTCAAAAACTATATCAATGCCTTAAGGAGGAAAATGAGCATGGTAAAC
Organism: Blautia sp. DFI.6.71; assembly: GCF_020593585.1. Taxonomy (NCBI): domain Bacteria; kingdom Bacillati; phylum Bacillota; class Clostridia; order Lachnospirales; family Lachnospiraceae; genus Blautia; species Blautia sp. DFI.6.71. Next base: position 25,338 of record NZ_JAJDMJ010000027.1, on the reverse strand, counting down.
GAATATGAAATCAAAAAACAGATCTGCGACATCGGAAGAAGAATCTACAGCCGCAACATGGTAGCTGCAAACGATGGTAACATCTCTGTAAAACTGAACGACAACGAATTTCTTTGCACACCTACAGGTGTATCCAAAGGTTTTATGACACCGGAGTATATCTGTAAAGTAGACAGAGAAGGAAATGTGATCCAGGCTAACCCGGGATTCAAACCATCCTCTGAAATCAAAATGCATATGAGAGTTTATGAGAAGAGACCGGACGTAGGTTCTGTTGTGCATGCTCATCCGATTTATGCAACATCTTTTGCAATTGCAGGTATTCCGCTGACACAGCCGATCATGCCTGAAGCAGTTATCTCACTTGGATGCGTTCCGATCGCTGAATACGGTACACCATCTACAATGGAGATTCCGGATAATCTTGAGAAATACCTTCCATATTTCGATGCAGTTCTTCTTGAGAACCATGGAGCACTGACATGGAGCACAGACTTAAACGCAGCTTACATGAAGATGGAATCTGTTGAGTTCTACGCACAGCTTCTGTATCAGTCAAAAGTTCTTGGCGGACCTAAGGAATTTGATGAGAAGAACATTAAGAAACTGTATGAAATCCGCCGTAAATTCGGTATGGCAGGCAAGCATCCTGCAAACCTCTGCCTGAATAAAGATGGCCATAACTGCCATAACTGCGGCGGCGCATGTCATGACGGCGAATTCAAGAAATTCCCTGGATATCAGTATGATTTCGTAGGCGGCGGAGATTCCCAGCCGGAAGCAGGAACAGCAGACAAATCTGAAGCTGAATTAGTTGCTGAGATCACAAAACAGGTAATGGCTCAGTTAGGAATGAAATAAGAGTATAGATGACCGATAATCAAGGAGGACAGTCTCATGCCAATTAATGAGAATATGGTACAGGAAATTGTACAGGAAGTAATGGCAAAAATGCAGATTGCAGACGCTCCGACTGGTAAACATGGTATTTTCAAAGAAATGAATGATGCGATCGAAGCGGCGAAGAAATCACAGCTTATCGTAAAGAAGATGTCCATGGATCAGAGAGAAAAAATAATTACCTGCATCCGTAAGAAAATAAAAGAAAACGCAGAAGTAATGGCTCGTATGGGCGTGGAGGAAACAGGTATGGGAAATGTTGGGGACAAGATCCTCAAACATCATCTTGTAGCTGACAAGACTCCCGGAACAGAAGTTATTACAACAACTGCATGGTCCGGAGACAGAGGATTAACTCTTATCGAGATGGGACCTTTTGGTGTGATCGGTGCGATCACTCCATGTACCAACCCAAGTGAAACAATTTTATGTAATACAATGGGAATGCTTGCAGGAGGAAATACAGTTGTATTCAATCCTCATCCTGCAGCGATCAAAACTTCCATTTATGCAATCAATCTTTTAAATGAAGCATCATTAGAGTGTGGTGGTCCTGACAACATTGCAGTTACTGTAGAGAAACCTACACTTGAGACAAGCAATGTGATGATGAAACATAAAGACATCCCGCTTATCGCTGCAACCGGCGGACCTGGAGTTGTAACTGCAGTTCTTTCTTCCGGTAAACGTGGTATCGGAGCAGGCGCCGGAAATCCTCCGGCACTGGTTGATGAAACCGCTGATGTCCGCAAAGCAGCCACAGATATTGTAAACGGATGTACATTTGATAACAATCTTCCATGTATTGCCGAGAAAGAGATCGTAGCAGTTTCCTCTATCGTAGATGAGCTGATGCACTATCTTGTAACTGAGAATGACTGCTATCTTGCTTCTAAGGAAGAGCAGGACAAACTTACAGAAGTTGTTCTGGCAGGCGGAAAGCTGAACCGTAAATGCGTAGGCCGGGATGCAAGAACACTCCTTTCCATGATCGGAGTAAATGTACCTGCAAATATCCGCTGTATCGTATTTGAGGGGCCAAAGGAACACCCTCTGATCACTACTGAGCTGATGATGCCGATCCTCGGTGTTGTAAGAGCAAGAGATTTTGATGATGCAGTAGAGCAGGCAGTCTGGTTAGAACATGGCAATCGTCATTCCGCACATATTCATTCAAAGAATATTGATAATATCACAAAATATGCGAAAGCAATTGATACAGCAATTCTTGTTAAGAATGCACCGTCTTATGCAGCTTTGGGATTTGGCGGTGAAGGCTACTGTACATTTACCATTGCAAGCCGTACAGGTGAAGGCCTTACATGCGCAAGCACATTCACCAAGAGAAGACGCTGCGTAATGGCAGACAGTCTCTGTATTCGATAAGAATTGATATAAGGAGAGAAAGAACATGGACATGAATAATGTAAATATAGAAGAAATCGTGAAACAGGTTCTCTCCGGCATGACAGGAAATGCACCGGCAGCAGCTTCTGCACCGGCAGCATCAACTGGAATCCCGAAGACAGCCAGAGTAGCTGTATTAACTGAGAAAGAGCATTTTGACATCAAAGAATATCCAATCCCGCCAATCGGAGATGATGATATCCTGGTTAAAGTTGAAGGATGCGGCGTATGCGGTACAGATGCACACGAATTTAAGAGAGATCCGTTTAACCTGATCCCGGTAGCACTTGGACATGAAGGTACAGGTGAGATCGTGGCAATGGGTAAGAATGTTAAAGTTGACACAGCAGGAAAACCTGTAAAGGTTGGAGACAAAGTTGTTACCTGTATGATCTTCAAGGATGATCCTGATATTACAATGTTTGACCTGAACAAGAAGAACGTAGGCGGAGCTGATGTATACGGACTTCTTCCTGACGATGATGTACATCTCAACGGATGGTTCTCTGATTACATCTTCTTAAGAGGCGGAAGCTTCGGAACTACATTCTTTAATGTAAGTGATCTGGATCTGGATTCCCGAATTCTCATTGAGCCATGTGCAGTGCTTGTACATGCAGTAGAGAGAGCAAAAACAACAGGAATCCTTCGTTTCAACAGCAGAGTAGTTGTTCAGGGCTGCGGACCGATCGGACTGATCTGCATTGCAGTACTCCGTACTATGGGGGTTGAACATATCTGCGCAGTAGACGGAAATGAGAAACGTCTTGAATTTGCCAAGAGAATGGGTGCAGACACAAGCGTTAACTTCATGAACTTTAAGGGAATCGAAGCACTGACAGAAGCTGTAAAAGAAGCTCAGGGCGGACATCTTGCAGATTTCGCATTCCAGTGCACAGGAAACCCGAAAGCTCATGCAAACATTTATAAATTTATCCGCAATGGTGGTGGTCTTTGTGAACTTGGCTTCTTCATCAATGGTGGAGATGCTACAATTAATCCGCACTTTGACCTCTGCTCTAAAGAGATCAACCTGGTTGGTTCCTGGGTATATACTCTGAGAGATTATGTAACAACCTTTGATTTCCTTAAGAGAGCAAAAGCAATTGGTCTTCCGATGTCTGAACTGATCACAGATAAGTTCCCGTTAGAGCAGATCAATGAAGCTCTTCAGACAAACCTGGCAATGACAGGACTTAAGATCGCAGTTGTAAACAAATAGTTGCTGTTCACCGGTAATATCCCGCAAAGAGTATTGCTGTGAACGGAGTGAACAGTAGCAACAAATAATAAGCCTGGCAATAGAGGAGAAAAGAAATGGCAGAAGCTGTAGGAATTTTAGAGGTATTCGGGCTGGCGACAGCCTTTGTAGCAGGCGATGCCGGATGCAAGGCAGCAAATGTCCGCCTGGAGGTTTTTGATAAAAACAAACCAGCCAATGCTGACAGCCTGCCGGTACCGCTCCTTGTCTGCATTAAATTCAGAGGAAGTGTAACTGATGTTACAGCGGCTGTGGAAGCAGGCATGGAAGTTGCAAACAGAATGACTGGTGTGGTACAGCATTATGTGATCCCGAACCCGGAAGAGGGAACGGAAAAAATGCTGAAGATCAGCGCCCTGGATAAGGATTAGCAGTTGCATATCCATTGGGCATCAGTTAAAATATAATCAGATATTTATTTGTAGATTCAGGAGGAAGCAGAAATGGCACAGGAAGCATTAGGAATGGTAGAAACCAGAGGACTTACAGCAGCAATTGAAGCAGCTGATGCAATGACAAAAGCAGCTGAAGTAGCATTAGTAGGAACAGAGAAGATTGGATCCGGACTTGTAACAGTTATGGTACGCGGAGACGTAGGAGCTGTTAAGGCAGCAGTAGAAAGTGGAAGCGCGGCAGCATCCAGACTTGGCGAATTAGTTGCTACTCATGTAATTCCGAGACCTCATACAGACGTAGAGAAAATCCTTCCAAGCATCTGACCAGCAGATTGAGAAGTATAAAAAAGGAGTTCGCTCATGAGTAAATCATATGGATTTATAGAAATCACTGGTGTCGTTGCAGCAATCGATGCACTGGACATCATGTGCAAAACTGCAGACGTTGAGCTGGCGTCATGGGAACGTAAGCTGGGCGGACGACTGGTTACTATTATAGTTGAAGGCGATGTATCTGCCGTTACAGAAGCAGTAAATGCAGCAGCGACAGGTGCGATCAAGAAACCGGTAAGTTATGCAGTAATTGCACGTCCCCACGAAGAAATCGTCAGAATGGTGGAATTAAGTGCAAGTCGCTGGAAGAACAATCAGGGGGATGAATAATGGCTGAAGAGAAGAAACCGGAAGCAGATAAAAATGCCCCTAAAAAGGCAGCCGCTCCAAGAAGAACGAAAGCAAAAACTTCTTCAAAACCGGAAGTAAAAGCTCAGACGGCAGATACGGCGGCAGAAACAGCAAATAAAACAGAATCCCAGAAAGAACAGATAAAGGAAACAGTATCTCATAAGGAGGAAAAAGTTATGACACAGGAAGCATTAGGAATGGTAGAAACCAGAGGACTTACAGCAGCAATCGAAGCAGCAGACCAGATGTGCAAGGCTGCTAACGTAGCATTAGTAGGAACAGAGAAGATCGGATCCGGACTTGTAACAGTTATGGTACGTGGAGATGTAGGAGCTGTTAAATCAGCAGTAGAAAGCGGAAGCGCAGCAGCATCCAGACTTGGTGAATTAGTTGCTACACACGTAATCCCAAGACCACATACAGATGTAGAGAAAATCCTGCCTGTATTAAAATAGTAATCCATCGTAACTGTCCGGTATCTGCACAGCAGACTGCCGGATGGTTATAATCCGTCATATTTGACAGAAAGCAGGTGTATTCTTGGAATCTAATAATATTGAACTGATTACCAGAATGGTCATTCAGGCAATCAATCAGAATGAAAAAAAAGGCGATGGATTCATGGTTCCCATCGGGGTTTCCGCAAGACACATTCACCTGACACAGGAACATGTAGAAGCATTGTTCGGACCCGGATATCAGCTTACGAAGAAGAAAGAGCTGATGGGAGGTCAGTTTGCTTCTAATGAAACAGTTACCATTGTGGGACTGAAACTTCGTGCCATTGAGAATGTAAGAATCCTTGGACCGGTGCGTAAAGCTTCACAGGTTGAGGTATCTGCGACAGATGCCATTAAGCTTGGAATGAATGTTCCGGTTCGCGAATCCGGAGACGTTGCAGGAAGTGCACCAATCGCAATCATAGGTCCCAAAGGAGCAGTTTATCTGAAAGAGGGATGTATCGTGGCAATGCGCCATATACATATGTCTCCGAAAGATGCACAGGCTGCAGGTGTGAAGGACGGCGATATCGTATCAGTAAAGGCAGATAATGAGAGAGGAACCATCTTCAATCAGGTCAAGATCCGTGTAGACGACAGCTTTACACTGGAAATGCATATTGATACAGATGAAGCAAATGCAGCAAAGATTGCTACAGGCACTACCGTAACAATAATTAAATAATATCGGGGGCCAAAGGTCAAAAAGCCGTTCGTGCCTGCACGATAAGGTTTTTGAACAGAAACCCTTAAGCGTTAATTGGGGGCAGAAGTATTTGCCCCCAATATTATTATCAGAAACAATTTGGAGGCTCATATGATCGTAGGCAAAGTTGTAGGAAGTGTGGTATCCACACGAAAGAGTGAGAAGCTGATTGGAAGTAAATTTATGATTATCGAGCCTGTGCATCATATGAAAGGCGACCTGAGCCAGCTGGTTGCGATCGATATGATCGGAGCCGGAGTTGGTGAATATGTATTGGTGGCACAGGGAAGCGCAGCAAGAATAGGCTGCGGCGTAGAAACAGCACCAGTAGATGCCGCAATTGTCGGTATTATTGATGACGGTGCAGGATTGGAGTAACGCCATGGAAATCAAAGAATTACAGGATATTATACAGCAGAATGGTGTGGTAGGTGCCGGCGGAGCCGGATTCCCTACTTATATGAAGCTTACAGACAAGGCTAATATCATTCTTATGAACTGTGCAGAGTGTGAACCATTACTGAAATTACACAGACAGTTATTGGAAAAACACGCATATGAAATTATGAAAACATTCCATATGATCCAGGAGACGGTTGGTGCTTCTGAAGCAATTATTGGAATTAAGAAGTCTTATGTACAGACAATTCATGCATTAAATCAGCATATTGAAGAATTTCCTGGCATGAGGCTGCATCTTCTGGACGAAGTTTATCCGATGGGAGATGAGGTTGTACTTATTTATGAGGCAACCGGAAGAGTAGTACGGCCGGGAGGACTGCCGATCGAGCAGGGAGTAGCTGTATTTAACGTTGAAACTGTATACAATGTATATCGTGCTGTGGAAGAGAAGCAGCCGGTTACAGACAAATATGTATCTGTTGTTGCAGAAGTAAGTGATCCTGTTACAGTGAGAGTTCCCCTGGGATGTACTCTGGAGGAAGTGGTAGCACAGGCAGGCAGCACAACAGTGAAGGATCCTGTCTATTTCGTAGGCGGCCCGATGATGGGGCGTATCGGAAATGGTTCAGATCCGGTGACAAAGACAACAAATGCGATTTTGGTCCTTCCAAAAGACCATCTTATTGTAGCGAAGAAGCAGCGGACTTCTTCCATAGATTTAAAACGTGCAGCATCTATCTGCTGCCAGTGCAATACCTGTACAGATTTATGTCCGAGACATAATCTGGGACATCCGATCGATCCGGCGAAATTTATGAGAGCTGCATCAAATAATGATTTCAGAGACCTGAATCCATATATAGATGCTTCCTTCTGCAGTTCCTGCGGTGTATGTGAGATGTACTCATGTCCTCAGAGTCTTGCACCGAGAAGTCTTCTCGCAGATATGAAGGGCGGTCTGAGAAAAGCAGGTATCCGTCCTCCGCAGGGTGTACAGCCGAAACCGGTACAGGAATCCAGAGAATACCGTAAGGTTCCGGAAGAACGTCTGATGGCGCGACTTGGTCTTACGAGATATGACAAGGATGCTCCTCTGAAAGAAGAACTTGTACAGGTTAAGAAAGTAAGGATATTATTGAGCCAGCACATCGGAGCACCTGCACAGGCAGTGGTCAAAGCCGGTGATGAGGTAACAAGAGGGCAGATGATCGCACAGCCGGCACAGGGCTTAAGCGTTGGTATTCATGCTTCTGTCAGCGGTAAAGTAACAGAAGTAACAGACCGTTACATTATTATTGCAGTAAAGTAGAAAGGACGTGCACAAAATGAGTAAAGCAATCGGAATGATTGAATTTAAAACCACATCTACAGGCGTTACTGCAGCAGATGCTATGGTAAAAACATCTGAGGTAGAGATCGTCGAGGCACAGACCGTATGTCCTGGTAAATATATTGCAATTATTACCGGTGACTTAAGTGCGGTAAAGGCCGCCGTTGATACGGCAGTAACTACATATGAGGATAAATGCATTGACAGCTTTGTGCTGGGCAATCCGCATGAATCCATTTTCCCGGCAATTTACGGAACTACTCAGGTAGAAGATATCAGTGCGCTGGGAATTCTTGAAACTTATGATGCAGCTTCCATTATCGAAGCAGCAGACCAGGCAGCTAAGACTGCGATCGTAGATCTGATAGAACTTCGTATTGCCAAAGGTATGTGCGGAAAATCATATATGATGATCACCGGTGAAGTTTCTGCGGTAGAGGCTTCCATTGACAGGGCAAAAGAACTTGTAGCTGCCAAGGGTATGTACCTGGATTCTTCCGTTATCGCACATCCTGACAGAAGAATGATCGACAGTATTTTATAATATCCGGGGTAAGAAGTTTCTGACCCTGACACTTATAAAAAATTTCTCGAAAAAAGGAGGCAAAGATATGCTTGCACTGGAGAGAAGAAATCTGATTCTCGAAAAATTACAGGCAGAAAAGCGAGTGGTGGTCAGCGAGCTGAGCCAGCTTTATGACGTCTCTGAAGAGACCATACGCCGTGATCTGGATAAACTTGAAAAGGAAGGACTTGCGATAAAAAGTTATGGCGGTGCTGTGATCAATGAGGATGTAAGCATTGATTTGCCTTTTAATGTACGTAAGAACCAGAATGTTACAGGAAAGCAGAAAATGGCTGAACTTGCAGCTTCCCTTGTGAAAGACGGAGATCATATTTTTCTGGATGCGAGTACTACGGCAGTTTTTGTGGCGAAAGCATTAAAGGAAAAAGAACGTCTTACCGTAATTACCAATTCCATGGAAATACTTCTGGAGTTAGCTGATGTATCCGGGTGGAACATTATCTCCACCGGAGGCGTAATGAAAGAAGGATATCTGGCTTTTCTTGGATCAAAGACAGACGAATCCATACGTTCTTATTATGTAGATAAGGTTATCTTTTCGTGTAAGGCGCTGGATCTGGAATGGGGGATTATGGAATCGCAGGAAGCTTTTGGCTCTACCAAGAGAGCGATGATCGGTTCCGGACGAAAGAGAATTCTGGTTGTTGACAGTTCTAAATTTGATCAGACAGCGTTTTCCGTAGCTGGAAGCATGAAAGAAGTAGATATTATAGTGACGGACAAAGAACCGACAGAACGTTGGAAGAAGCACTTTGAGAAATTTAATGTAAAATGCCTATATCCTGTCTGACAAAGAAAATAGGAGTATGATACAATGAATACTTTTGAGATGAAAACCGCGATCCATTTTGGGGATAACGCGTTAGACAGATTAAAAGAGATCCCGTATAAAAGGGTTCTCATTATAACAGATCCATTTGTGGTACAAAGTAAAATGATCAATCTGATCACGGCTCCTTTAAACAGTGCAGGTATTGAATACGATATTTTCCATGACGTTGTGCCGGATGCACCTGTGGACAAGATTGCAGAAGGGGTAAAGAAGTTCCTGGAATATCAGCCGGAAGCAGTTGTTGCAGTCGGTGGTGGTTCTGCGATTGATTCTTCCAAGGCAATCAGAGAATTTGCACTGAAGATCAACAATTACGGAAAAGTAGGTCTGATCGCAATTCCGACGACAAGTGGCACCGGATCAGAAGTTACTTCTTTTGCAGTAGTAAACGATACTGCAGCACATGTAAAATATCCGCTGATCTCAGAGAGCCTTACAGCAGATGAAGCAATTCTGGATGCAGAACTTGTAAGGAGTGTTCCGCCGGCCATCACAGCGGATACTGGTATGGACGTGTTTACACATGCGCTGGAATCATACGTAAGTACTGCACATAATGAATTCTCTTCTGCACTTGCGGAGAAAGCGATTGAAATTTGCGGGGTATTTCTGCTGAGAGCATATCTGGACGGCAGTGATATGCATGCGCGTAAAAAAATGCATGTAGCTTCCTGTCTGGCTGGTTTATCCTTTAATACAGCAGGTCTTGGAATCACTCACAGCATGGCTCATCAGCTGGGAGCAATGTTCCATATTCCGCATGGAAGGGCAAATGCTATGCTGCTTCCGCATATCGTAGAATTTAATTCTGATATCAATAAGCACAGTAAGAGCCAGAAAGAGTATCTTCCGGCTGTAAAGAGATACGCCAATGTTGCGCACATTCTCGGACTGAGCAATTATAATAAAGTAATGACGGTCCGTTCTCTGGTAAACTGGATTCAGTTTATGCAGAAAGAGATGAATATTCCGCTGACGATTCAGGAACTGGGAACAATTGCACCGGAAGAATATTTTGCAGCAATTGACAAGATGGCAGACGCAGCACTTGCAGATGCCTGCACAGTGAATAATCCGAGAGTTCCGACTAAAGAAGATATTATAAAGATTTATACGAAATTATGGTCATTCTGAAAATGAAGACAATAATTTCCGGCAGATGCTGACTGCTGCTGAAATCAGATACAGGAGATGGAGAAGAGATGAGTATTTATACAAAAAGAGGAGACAGAGGAATTACAGATATGGCTCATGCTGGTAATATTTCCAAGTCTGATGACCGTATCCGCCTTATGGGTGAGGCTGATGAACTGAATAGTCATATTGAACTTGTAAAAAGTATGCTCCGTCAGTCAGAAATACTTCAGCTTCTTGAACGTATTCAAAAGAATCTTGATCTGATCGCAGCGGGAGTCAGTAACCCATATGATCGTGACTGTAAAGTCAGTGAAAAGGAAACAGCAGTGTTGGAGGCGGAAACAGATAAACTGGAAGCACTGTGCGAAAAGCCTGTTCCGGAGAAGCTTACAGGAAAGAGCCGACTGGCTGCAGAGATAGATATTGCACGTACTGTTGCCAGAAGAACAGAGCGCTGCCTTGCACAGGTCAGCGTGAAGTTTGGCGCAGATACAGAGAGTAAGAGATTTCTTAACCGCCTTTCGGATTATCTGTATATTTTGGCGAGATATATAGAGTATTACTCTGATCTTTCAGTGGAACTGTCTGATGATCATGCGGGTGCATTGGCGAAAACGTCTGATAATAATACAGATGCATTGCCGGAACCGTCCGACAGTAATACAGATGTATTAAAAAAGACGGCAGATATCAATGAAGCCGTCATCCAGGAGGTTCTTAAACGAATGGGAATTCAGAGCAGGATAACATTGGATACAGCGAAGAAACTGATCGAGAGACTGGAGCAGGAAGCTGTGCGCAGAGGGCAGCGTGCGGTAATCGCGGTCTGCAATCCGGAAGGAAATCCGGTTGCGGTCCATGTGATGGATGGAGCATTCCTTGTAAGCTTCGATGTGGCAATGAAGAAAGCTTATACTGCAGTGGCAGTGAAGATGTCTACAATGGAACTTTCGAAGATCGCACAGCCCGGAGGAACCTTTTATGGCGTTGACAAGCTGGATGGTGGAAAAATCGTTATTTTCGGCGGCGGTATTCCGCTGAAGTCCGGAAATACAATTATCGGTGGACTTGGAATCAGCGGCGGTACAGGAGAAGAAGACCATAGTCTGGCAGAGTATGGTCAGTCTGTGTTAAATGAAATATTGTAAGATGGATGACAACTATTTGGCAGTCCGCTGTTGAAGGCACCAGACAGTTGTGAAGGAGTATTAAAAAGATCAGAACAGTTCTGAAGAGAGCTGTTCTGGTCTTTTTGCGATGTACTGATTTATCTTCGCTTATATTTCCCGGGAGTCATGCCTTTGTATTTCTTAAAAGTACGTATAAAATAACTCAGATCATTAAATCCGTTCCTGTAAGCAATTTCTGTGATTGAATCATCAGTAGCTGCCAGCTGGAAACAGGCTTCTTCGATTCGCTGTCTGTTCAGATAATCTACAGGAGTCTGATGGGTCATTTCCGAAAAAAATTTGCAGAAATATTTCGGTGACATAGAGACAGAAGCAGACAGTTCCTGAAGTGTGATAGGATTGGCATAATTTTTTTCGATAAATTCCAGAACCTGCTTCAACTGGAGAATACGTTTATAGTCTCTGCGCGTTCGGGTAGGATTTTCGATAAAGTAATGATTACTGAAAATCAAACCAAAAAAGTGGTAAAATTGTCCAAATACAGTCAGCTCATATCCGGTATCTTTTTCATACATGGCATCAAACAGAACAGAAATACAGTTCAGAATCTGTGGATGCTCATCTGAAAAATGTGGAAAAAGCATTGTTTCCTGATGCAGGATTTTCTGGATATATTCTCCGCATACAGGATTGTTTTTCAAAAAAGTGTTCATATCAAAAACAATGCACTGATATACACAATCATGGGGAATTCCTGAATGAAGAATTCCGCTATGTACAAAAATGACATCATTCTTAACTGCTGTAAAACTTTTTTCGTCTAAAGTGACAGTAAGAGAACCTTCCAGAATACGAATTATTTCATATTCCACATGCCAGTGATAAGACATGACATATCTGGGATGTGTATGATCGATGTGATGAAACTCAAATGGAAACTCATAAGTGCCTCTTGGACGGTCTTCATTATGGTTTAAATCATGCAAAAGAACTTTCCTCCTTACAAAATTTACAGAAATTTTATGATTAAAACAGAAAAAGTGAATATTGTACTGTTTTTTGCTATTATAACACAAGTAATTTTCTGAATGCAATTATATAATAGATATCAGTAACAAAGTTGAGTGGTCAGGCTGCTGTGAACGGAGTGAACAGTGGTTATCGGGCTACTTGGCACAACAGGTGTAGAGGTTATTATTTTTGTTATATTTGCAGTCAGAAGATGCTGCGAAAAGTGAAAATGTAATCTTGGGGGTTAGAGCGTGTCTGAAAAATCATTCCCGCAAAGTGTGACGCACATCTTGCAGAAAGCCTTTTTCAGACACGCTCTAGCAGGAAATGATCCTGCGGGAATCTTACAATAATTTATCAGGAGGTATTTTATTATGGCAAAGAGCAGATTAATTGGCAGCTATCCGGTAATTGGTATCAGACCTACTATCGATGGTCGTAGAGGAGCACTGGATGTTCGTGGATCTCTGGAAGATCAGACAATGAATATGGCGAAATCAGCTGCTAAATTATTTGAAGAGAATTTAAGATATTCCAACGGTGAACCGGTTAAAGTTGTAATCGCTGATACAACCATCGGACGTGTTGGAGAGAGCGCTGCATGTGCAGATAAATTCCGTAAAGAAGGCGTAGATATCACTCTTACAGTTACACCATGCTGGTGCTACGGTGCTGAGACAATGGATATGGATCCACAGACGATCAAAGCTGTATGGGGATTCAACGGAACAGAAAGACCTGGTGCTGTATACCTTGCATCTGTACTTGCAACACATGCACAGAAAGGACTTCCGGCATTCGGTATCTATGGACATGATGTTCAGGAAGCTGATGATACATCTATTCCGGAAGATGTTAAAGAAAAACTGTTAAGATTCGGCCGCGCAGCAGTTGCAGCAGCATCCATGAGAGGAAAATCCTATCTGCAGATCGGTTCTGTAACAATGGGTATCGGCGGATCTATCATTGATTCCGATTTCATCGAATCTTATCTTGGAATGAGAGTTGAGTCTGTTGATGAGGTAGAGATCATCCGTCGTATGACAGAGGGTATCTATGATCACGCAGAATTTGAGAAAGCTCTGAAATGGGCAAAAGAAACCTGTAAGATCGGCTGGGACAAGAACCCTGAAGAACTTCAGTTCTCTCCGGAGAAGAAAGAAGAGCAGTTTGAGTTTGTAGTTAAGATGGCAGTTATCATCAAAGAACTGATGAATGGCTGTGACAACCTTGATCCTAAATTCTCCGAAGAAGCAATCGGACACAATGCTCTGGCAGCCGGTTTCCAGGGACAGAGACAGTGGACAGATTTCTATCCGAACGGTGACTTTGCAGAAGCTATGCTGAACACTTCTTTTGACTGGAACGGAGCACGTGAACCATACATCCTGGCTACAGAGAACGATGTTCTTAACGGACTTGGAATGCTGTTCATGAAACTTCTTACAAACAGAGCACAGATTTTCGCTGACGTTCGTACATACTGGAGCCCGGAGGCTGTTAAGAAAGCTACAGGATATGACCTTGAGGGCGTAGCAAAAGAAGCCGGCGGTTTCCTTCACCTGATCAACTCCGGTGCTGCCTGCCTTGATGCTAACGGAGAAGCAAAAGAAGCTGATGGAACAGCTGTTATGAAACAGTGGTGGGATATCACAGAAGAAGACCAGAAAGCAATCATGGAAAACACAGAATGGTGTATGGCTGACAACGGATATTTCCGTGGAGGCGGATACTCCAGCCGTTATGAAACACGTGCCCAGATGCCTGCAACAATGATCCGTCTGAACCTTGTAAAAGGACTTGGACCGGTTCTGCAGATCGCTGAAGGATGGACAGTAGCTCTTCCTGAAGAAGTATCTGACAAGCTGTGGAAACGTACAGACTATACATGGCCATGTACATGGTTTGCTCCAAGATGCGATGGCAAAGAAGGACCGTTCAAGACAGCTTATGATGTAATGAACAACTGGGGTGCAAACCATGGAGCAATCTCCTACGGACACATTGGTGCAGATCTTATCACAATGTGCTCTATGCTGAGAATTCCTGTATCCATGCACAATGTTCCTGAGAAAGATATCTATCGTCCGGCAGCATGGAATGCATTTGGAATGGATAAAGAAGGTGCAGATTTCAGAGCATGCAAGAATTATGGACCTCTTTACAAATAATAAATAAAACCGATATGTAAGAATGTATATCGGCCGCCCGGAGTTGGAGATGATCTGACTTTGGGCGGCTGTTTGTATCAGGGGGAATCAAAAAAACAAACTGATATCTGTGTGTACAGATACCAGCCTGTTGTATATATATGTATGTGTGATGTGTGTATAATGTGTAAAAATGATATTTGGCATGAATATGCCAAAATCCCGAGACATACAAGTCAAAATTCCATTGCCGCAGGCAATCTGGAATGAATTTTGGCTACGTTACTGTGAACAGTAACGAAAAGATAAAGCAAAATCAGTTGTTGATTACAACACCTTTCTGAAGCATTATATTTGCATACAGAGCTTTTTCGCTTGTGGAAATAATGCAATATGCAGTTTTGGCTTCTTCATAGAAAGCGAAACGTTCAATATTTCCAACCGCTTTATCGCCGCGCTCGTCATATTTGGCAACGATTTCTTTATATGTATCCCAGATTGGTGTTTCTACATTATCGCCAGGCATAACTTCCATGAGATTTACAGGATGCTCTACATAAGTATCCAGTGGAAACAGTTTGAGGATCGCATCCAGGATTTCCGGTACACCATGTCCGTCACAGCGGATAGTGATGGCATTCTTTCCCATAGATTCAACAGGGAAGTTACCGTCTGCGATAACAAGACGATCGCTGTGTCCCATTTCACATAAAACTTTTAATAATTCCGGTGATAAAATTTCAGGAATTCCCTTTAACATAATTTGTATTCTCCTTTCAAAATTCTGAAAATCATTGTAAACAGTTTAATGAAAAAAATCAGATTATTCAAGGCAATATTTTACGCAAAAAGAGTAAATTTTTATAGTTTACAGCGGAGGAAACAGTAACACACGGAGCTGTATGAAATGCACAAAAATATATTGAAAAAATTGAAAAAATAGTATAAATATGCTATTATCATTATAGTGAATCACGCAGATATTCGAAACCTGCTTTACTGTTCGCTTATAACCGAATAGCTGCTTTGCGGAGGTTTTACCTGATTTGGTTAAATAAGTAAAAGGAAGTAGTAATTTTTATTGGGTTATCAGGCAGGGGATGATGCCTGGATCTTATGGGGGATAAAATTTAATATGTACAAAATATTATTGGTAGACGACGAAATCCTGGTCAGGGATGCAATCAGGGAGAACATTGACTGGAAAAGCCTGGACTGTGAGCTTGTGGGGGATTGTGAGAATGGCAGACAGGCAGTGGAATTTGTGCAGAGCCACAAGGTGGATGTTGTATTGACAGATATCTGTATGCCTTATATGGATGGTATGGAACTGAGCGAGTTTCTTCATGATAATTATCCGGATATTCTTATTGTTATATTCAGCGGTTTTGGGGAATTTGAATATGCGAAGAAAGCAATCCGTTATAATGTAAGTGAATATATGCTCAAACCTGTCACAGCAATGGAACTGACAAAAGTGCTCCGGAATATGAAAGAGAAACTGGATTCCAGAAAAAAAGAACAGAAAAAAATGGAATCCCTGTCGCAGACTTCAAAGGATTACCACAAGAATGTGGATGTCATCCGGTCGAAAGCACTGGAGACTCTTGTAAATTGTACCAGAGATGTACAGGTAAGTCTTCTGGAACTGAAAAAGCTGGGGATCAGCTTTGACTGTTCGAGCTACAGAGTAGCTGTTTTTGATATGGACACTTACTCAGAAATGTATCAGGTAGATATGCATAAACAGCAGGAAAGCGCACTGATGTCCTTTGTACTTTTTAATATAAGCAATGAAATTGTGACCAGAGAGAACGCAGGTGTTGCTTATCAGGAAGGCAGCAATCGGGTATGCATTATATTTACAGGATGCAGATCCAGAGAATTCGGAGACAAAATACATAGTATCTGTCAGGAAATCCAGCAGAAAGTAAAAGAAGTGATCGGGATTGAAACTTCTATAGGAATCGGAAGCTGGGTGAGATCACCTCAGGAACTGGTCTATTCCTATAAGCTTGCTGAGAAAGCCATTGGCTATCGGTATCTGCTGGGAGGCAGCCTCCTTTTGGATATGGAAGAAAAGAAAACGGACAACAGTATTAATCTTATAAAATCTCTGGAAACACTGACAGAAGAGATAAAGGTCGGAAACAGGCAGAAAGTGACAGAAATCCTGGAGCAGATCGAGCATGAGATCAAAGGGGCACTGGTGGAGAAAAGCTATGCCTGCATTTATCTTCAGCAGGTGATACGTGCCATCGGAAATACCTGCCAGTCCCTGAGTGATGATCCGGAAAAGATCATTGCTCAGAGAGAGAAGCTTCTGAAAGAAGTTTCTCAGGCAAAAACCTTTGATAAAGCAGTGACATTGGTGAAGAAGTATGCTGAAGGAGTTTTTGAATCACTTCAGGATCTGAATAGTTCCAGCGGCCAGAGGCAGGGAATGATGGCTATGGATTATATCCGGAAAAATTATATGGATCCGGATCTGAGTCTGAACAGTATCTGTTCTTATCTGAATATCAGTACCAGCTATTTCAGTACTATTTTTAAGGAGATGACAGGGGAAACATTTATCGAATCACTTACCAGGATCAGAATGGAGAAGGCGAAGGAACTCCTGGAGAATACAACTCTGAAGAATTATGAGATTGCGGAAAAAGTAGGATTTTCAGATCCACACTATTTCGGAATTTCATTTAAGAAGATGACAGGAAAAACACCTACCGAATATGCAAGGGAGAAACGCCGATGAAGATTTCTTCAAAATTTAAGAGTATTCAGAGTTCTATTTTCTGTGCGGTGTCGATCCTGGTATTAAGTGCTGTGCTGGTTGTGACAGTGGTATCTCTGAGATATACGAATTCATCTATTTATGAAAATTCTGTCATGTATACACAGACGATCATCAAACAGCTGAATCAGAATATAGATTCGTATATCAGTTATATGGATAATATTGCGTCAGTGATCGCGCAAAGCGGTGATGCTTATAAATATCTGTACAGTGAAAAAGGACATGGAGCCACAAAGGATGAAAATTACAGTGAATACAGACAGCGTCTTGTGGAACAGTTTAAAACGATCCTGAAGGGCAGGGCGGATATCAGAAATATCGGGATTGTCAGAGAGGATAAGAATACTCCATCTCTGTTTGACAATGGATTATCTGTGAGAAATACATATGTAGATCTTAATACACAGCCATGGTATGCAGATGCAGTCGGAAAATATGACCGGTATAATCTGACATCATCTCATGTGCAGAATGTGATAAAGGGAGAAAGACCATGGGTCATCACACTCAGCAGAGGAATCCGCAATTATACAGGAACAGAAGCAGAGGATGGAGTAGTTTTTCTGGATCTGAATTACAGTGCGATCAGTGAACTCTGTGCGCAGAGCAGCATGGGAGATAAAGGATATGTTTTTATTCTTGATCAGAATGGAAATATCGTTTATCATCCACAACAGCAGCAGTTATATAATGAACTGCAGACAGAGAACATTTCACTTGTTATGAATGCAAAATCAGATATTGTTACTGTCGGAAAGGGAGATGACGAGAAAATTTATGCACTGTCCCATTCTGATATCACAGGATGGACTATTGTGGGATGCATGAATATGTCTGAACTTTTACGAAACAGCAGACAGACAAGAAGTATTTATGTGCTGGTAGCAGTGGGGCTGATCATAGTTGCTCTTCTGATTTCCAGCCTGATTGCCAGAAATATTACGCTGCCGATCCAGAAGCTTCGTGATTCTATGAAAAGTGTGCAGAAAGGAAATTTTGATATTGAAGATATAAAGGTGATTTCTGACAATGAAATAGGAAGTCTTACCAGATCTTTTAATGTGATGACGCACAGGATAAGGGAATTAATGGAGCAGAATGTAAAGGAGCAGGAGCAGAAGAGAAAAATAGAACTGAAAGCTCTGCAGTCGCAGATCAATCCGCACTTTCTGTACAATACGCTGGATTCTATTATCTGGATGGCTGAAGGAAAGAAGAATGAGGAAGTGGTGATAATGACGGCTTCTCTGGCGCGACTGCTCAGACAGAGTATCAGCAATGAGGATGAGCTTGTAACAGTCGGACAGGAGATTGAATATGTCAGAAGTTACCTCACGATCCAGAAGATGCGCTACAAGGATAAGCTGGAATTTGAGATAAAGGCAGATCCATCCATTACACAGGTACCTATCATTCGTCTGGTATTGCAGCCGCTCGTGGAGAATGCAATTTATCATGGCTTAAAATATAAAGACAGTAAAGGACTGTTGACAGTACATGGATATATGAAAGGTGAGAATGCAGTAATCGATATTACGGACGATGGTGTGGGAATGGATGAGGAAACCCTGAAACATATTTATGATAAGCATAAGGTGAATTACCGTTCCAATGGAGTTGGGGTGTACAATGTGCAGCAGCGTCTGGTTTTATATTATGGAAAAGATTATGGCATTATCTATCACAGTGAAAAAGGAAAGGGAACCACAGCATCTGTTGTAATTCCCGGAATACAGGAGGAATCCCATGAAAAGTCATAAAAAAGAAATTATAACAGTTGCAATCCTTATGGCGGCAGCAGTGGTGATTTTTGCCGGAATCCTGAAACCGGAGGCGACACAGACGAAAAAATGCTCCCTCATTTATATTCCAAAGATCAGGGATAACACCAATGATTTCTGGACTTCGGTAATATCCGGCTGTAAGATGGCGGCAGAGGAATATGAATCTGACCTTGAAATCCTGGCTCCGGATAAAGAAGAGAATATAGAAGAACAGAATAAACTTCTGAAAAAAGCCATTGAGCAGAAACCGGATGCGATTCTGTTTTCTCCTTCCAGCATGGATGCATCAGATGAACTTCTGAAGGAAGCAAAAGAAAAAGGAATCCGTATTACCTATATTGATTCCTATACAAAAGAAAAACTGCAGGATCTCACAGTTGCCACAGATAATGTGAATGCGGGCAGGATGTTAGGAGAGTATGCCAGAAAATTAATCGATAAAGATTCAAAGATAGCCATTGTCAGCCATGTAAAAGGTGTTTCCACGGCTGTGGAGAGAGAACAGGGATTCAGGGAAGGTCTTGGTGACTATGCTGATAACATAGTAGATATTGTCTACTGTAACTCACTCTATGAGAAATCCTATGAACTGGCGCAGGAACTGATGAGGAAATATCCGGATCTGGAACTGATTGCAGGAATGAACGAATATTCTGCAGTTGGTGTGGGAAGAGCAGTCAGTGATGCAGGAGCGAAAGATAAGATCGCAGTAGTTGGTGTGGACTGTTCCCAGGAGGCCATCAATCTTATGGAAATGGGCGTTTATAAGGGAATTATTGTGCAGAAAGCATTCCGGATGGGGTATATCGGAGTGGAAGAAACCATTCATATGCTTAACGGGGATGCAGTAGAGAAGAATATTGATTCAGGATGCGAGCTGGTTACGCCGGAGAATATGTATAACAGTGATATTGAACGGCTTATCTTCCCGTTTAGCTGACTGACGCGTTGAAACGACTGCGTAATATAAGGATAAAAGAAGCAAAAAGGTTAAATATTTCCGGATGAAAAAAAGGAAATATTTAACCTTTTTTTGGAAGATATTTCATTACAATTATCCGACAGGTAAGGTAAGATATAGAAAACAAAGAGAGATACGAAATAACGTAAGGAGGGTGAAAAACTTGGAAAAGTTGAAACAAAATCCAATTGTGAAGAAACTCGGTCTGAACAGAATACTGTTAGCATGTATTCTGGTTCTTATGTTCGTAGTCTTCAAAGTAGTTCTGGGAAGTAAGTTCCCTGTAGGTGACAGTATCAAATCTACTTTGAACTATGTATACTTCCTGGGCTTTCTGTCACTTGGAGTAACATTTGTAATTGCCACTGGAGGAATCGATTTCTCCATTGGACCTGTAATGTTCTGCTGTGCCCTGATCTCAGGTTACTGCATGACATCTTATCATGTACCTTGTGCAGCAGCAATGGTGATCTGTATCCTGATCGGATTTGCATTTGGCGTGTTTAATGGCTGGATGGTATCTTATATGTCAGTTCCGCCATTTATCATTTCCATGGCATCTATGAACATTGCAAAAGGTATTGCATCTGTATTTACAAAGACACAGTCCGTCAGCTGGCCACTGGGAAGTGATCCTGTAAACGGATGGTTCAGAAATCTTATCTCCTATAAGGGATTCCCTGTAGGACTTGTGATTTTCCTGGCAGCAGCAGTGATCTGTGGAATTATTCTTTATAACACAAAACCGGGACGTTATATCCTTTGTCTTGGTTCTAACAGCGAAGCAGTAAGACTCAGCGGTGTTAATACAAAAAAATGGAGAATGCTTGCTTATGTGATCTGCGGTGTTCTTGTAGGAATCGGAGCAATTTTCTTTGTTGGCGCTTATACAACTGTTCAGCCTGGATACGGCGATCAGTACAACAATGAAGCGATTGCAGGCTGTGTAATGGGTGGTACATCCATGGTTGGCGGACTTGCTTCTATCGGCGGTACAGTCATCGGTGTATTTATCATTTCTCTTCTTCAGCAGGGTATCATGGCATTTGGTCTTGGTAAAGGTCAGCAGATGATCATCACAGGACTTATCGTAATTGTAGCAGTTTATGTCGACGTTTCTGCAAGACGCAGAAAGAACTGATCGGAAGGGAGGATGTAACAATGGGTGAAGTTATTTTGACTATGAAGGACATTGATAAGTCCTTTCCTGGAGTTCATGCTCTGGATCACGTTAATTTTGAAGTGAAACGCGGCGAAGTACATGCTCTTATGGGAGAAAACGGTGCCGGAAAGTCTACATTGATGAAAGTTCTTACCGGTATTTATCAGAAAGATTCAGGATCCATTACCTATAAAGGAAAGGAAACTGAATTCCATAACACAAGAGAAGCGCAGGATGCAGGTGTTGTAATCGTGCATCAGGAGCTGAACATGGTAGGTGATCTTACCGTAGCTCAGAATATTTTTATCGGACGTGAACCAAAGAAAGGGTTCAGCATTGATGATAAGAAAATGATCGAAGATTCCAAAAAACTCTTTCAGGAACTGAACATTGAAATCAATCCAAAAGAAAAGATGAACAATCTTACCGTCGGAAAACAGCAGATGTGTGAGATCGCAAAGGCTATTTCCCACAAAGCAGAGGTTATTATCTTTGATGAGCCGTCAGCAGCACTGACAGAGAAAGAGATTGCAGACTTATTCGAGATTATCCGTGATCTTCGTAAGAAAGGTCTTGGAATCGTTTATATTTCCCACCGTATGGATGAGATCAAAACGATCACTGACAGAGTAACAGTCATGCGAGATGGTGGTTATGTAGGAACTCTGATCACAGCAGACAGTACAAAAGAAGACATCATCAATATGATGGTTGGACGTGTTATTTACGAGGATCCAAAAGAACATAGCATGGTTGCACCAGATGCGCCGGTTGTTCTTAAGGTAGAGAACCTGAATGCAGGTAAGATGGTTCAGAATGTAAGCTTTGAACTTCGCAAAGGTGAGATTCTTGGTTTCTCAGGACTGATGGGAGCCGGACGTACTGAGACAGCAAGAGCACTGTTTGGTGCTGACCCGAAACAGAGTGGAAAGATCTCTATAAGGGGAAAAGACGGACAGCTTCGCGAGGTAACTATCAACAGTCCTCAGGATGCAGTTAAATATGGTATTGGTTATCTGTCAGAGGACAGAAGAAGATATGGTTGTGTCGTACAGAAATCTGTAACAGAGAATACTACGCTGGCAACCATGGAAGAATTTACCAGTGGTATCTTCATTAATAAATCAAAAGAAAAAGAGGTTTCAGAGAAATACGTTAAAGAGCTGGCAACCAAAACTCCAAACTGCGAGCAGCTGGTAGTCAATCTTTCCGGTGGTAACCAGCAGAAGGTCGTTATCGCAAAATGGCTGACACGAGACAGTGAGATTCTTATTTTTGATGAGCCGACCAGAGGTATTGATGTTGGTGCCAAGAATGAAATTTACAAGTTAATGAACAGACTGGCTGCAGAAGGTAAATCTATTATCATGATTTCTTCTGAAATGACAGAAGTTCTCCGTATGAGTGACCGTATTATCGTTATGTGTGAAGGTAAGATTACAGGAAATATTGATATTTCCGAAGCTACACAGGAACACATTATGAATCATGCAACACGGAACATCAATTAAGGAGGAAAGTCATGACTAAGAAGAAAAAAAGTATTTTAAGTGATCAGAGATTTATTGTATTACTGGTTATTATTGTACTGTTTGCAATTTTCTCCTTTAAGAGCAGGGAGTTCAGACAGTATACCACAATCCTGAGTATGCTGGATTTCTCATATTATGATCTTCTGATGGCAATCGGTGTTACATTCCCTCTTATTACAGGAGGTGTAGACCTGTCAATCGGAACAGGTATGGTATGTTACGCATTGATCGCAGGATCTCTGGTAAGAAATAATAATCTTCCGGTTGTACTTGCAATGTTACTTTGCATTGTACTTGGAATTATTGTAGGAGCAGCAAATGGTGTGCTGATCGGTATTATGAACCTGCCGCCATTCCTTGCAACACTTTGTACCTGTATGATTACCCGAGGTGCAGGATCCCTGTGCAGTGCCACTCCCTGGCCGGGACTTACACAGGAGGGCGGATGGTTCCATTCAATCTTTAAGATTACAGTTGGAACAGGAAGAAGTGCTTCCCGTTATCCTATCGGTTTCTTATGGATGATCATTCTGGTCCTTGTAATGGAATATGTTCTGAATCATACAAAATTCGGTCGTTATACGATCGCGATCGGTTCCAATAAAGAAGCAGCAGCTCTTTCGGGAATCAACGTTAAATTCTATCATGTTATGGTATATGTAGTATGCGGACTCTTCACAGGTCTTGCAGCTATCGCATATGCGGCAGTTACACCAACTGTACAGCCTGGTACCGGTGCTGGACTTGAAATGGATGCCATCGGTGGAGTATTCGTAGGTGGTGTTGCAGCAACAGGTGGTTATGGATCAGTAATCGGTACTTTAGCCGGTATCTTCGTTATCATGCTTCTGAAAACCGGTCTTCCATATATCGGACTTCAGGCAAACTGGCAGCAGATCATTACAGGTGCAGTTCTTATCATTGCAGTACTGATCGATATCATGAAAGAAAAGAAAGCAGCAGCAAAATAATTTTCAAAACTGAATAAAGAAAAATGCATCTTACGACAGATGCAAAACAGCAGGATATGAAACAACGGAGGGCTTCCAGGGGATGTTCGGCGACAGTATTGTCATATGTGTATTTTGGGGAAGGCGGAACGAGAGAGGAAGCCTCCGGGGTATCATTTATAAAAAAACTATATTAAAAATGTATATTTAAAAGGAGGAAATTTTAAATGAAAGCAAAAAAAGTGATCGCATTAGTTATGTGTGCAGCAATGGTAGCAGGAATGTCCGCATCAAGCGTTATGGCAGCCGATATGCCGGAACAGTTCAAAGATCTGAAAGCTAATGAAGCTTATGATTTCCCGATGATGGTTAAATCTTTCCAGTCTACATACTGGGATGCAGCTCAGGAAGGTATGAAGAAAGCTGCTGATGAACTTGGTGTTACATACAAGGCACAGGGACCAAACAGTGAATCTGATATCGCTGACCAGGTTAACATGATCAACACAGCAATCGCTGCAAAGCCGGCAGGTTTAGGTCTTGCTGCATGCGATACTTCTTCCGTTCTTGATGCACTTCAGGAATGCGTTGACAAAGGAATCCCGGTAGTAACATTTGATACAGGTATCGCTGACGCTCCGGAAGGCTCTGTAGTATGTGAAGTTTGTACAGACAACGCACAGGCTGGTTCTGTTGCAGCTGAAAACATGTACAATGCGATCAAAGATGTTGTAGCTAATGCAGATGGACAGGTTATCATCGGTGAAGTTAACCAGGATGCTACAGGTCAGAATATTCAGCAGCGTGGCGGCGGATTTATTGACAAAATGATCGAACTGCTTCAGGCTGACGGAAAAACAGTTGCAGTTAAAGGTAACGAGTTCTATGTAAACGCAGCTAAAGGTGCAGATGCAAAAGAAGCAGACGCAGACGTTGTTATCCAGGTCGCTGTTCCTGCACAGACAACTGTAGAGCTTTGCTCAACAGAGGCTCAGGCAATCCTTTCTCAGGAAAACTGCATCGCTATCTTCGGTTCCAACCAGACAGCAGCAGAAGGTGTTCTTGCAGCTAATGCTAACCTGAACGTTCTTGGTTCTGACGCAGGAGCAGGCGATGTTATCGGTGTTGGTTTCGATGCTGGTTCTATCATTAAAGCCGCTGTACAGGATGGAACATTCATCGGTGCTGTTACACAGTCTCCTCTGATGATGGGTTACTATGCAATCTACGCTCTGACAGCAGCAGCTAACGGACAGGAACTTGAAGATGTTCCTACAGATGGATACTGGTATGATTCCACAAACATGGACAGCGAAGAAATCGCTCCTAACCTTTATGACTAATCGATAAGTAAATATCGAGAGGAAATGAATCCTTAGAATTAAGTATTAATTATTAATACAAATACAGACGCCGCACTGCCGTATGGCAAGTGCGGCGTTGTTGTTCAAACAATAAAACAATGATTGGAAATGATGATTTTATTAAGTTGTAAAGATACTTATTTCGACGATAGATTTCAAAATAGCAAATAAGGACACTTTTTCAGACAAACAAGGTTCTTATTTTGGGGGAGTAAGTTGAGATAAAATGAAATCATCAGATATGAAGAGCGTATAAATTCATATATTGAGGAGGTTTTGCAATGGCAGCATATTATTTAGCAGTAGATATCGGAGCATCCAGCGGACGTCATATCCTTGGACATATGGAAAACGGAA
>NZ_JAJDMJ010000026.1:0-52747 GCF_020593585.1 Blautia sp. DFI.6.71 | reverse complement strand
GAAACAAAAAAAGAAAGGAAGTATGTTGTTTTTGCTTCTAATAACATCATACAAGTGAAAATGGAAAAATTAATTTGTGCGATTGTAAGAAATTACAGAAAGATGATGGACTATTGGATGACAGAAACAAAATGGGGATTTAAGCGTGCTGCGATTGCTCTCATGACACCCTTTATAATCGGAGCGATAATGATGAAATTTAATGAGATGATTGCAGTGAAAGTGGGATTGCTTTCTATGGTAATATTTGGGCTATTGTGGTTTTTTATGTATTTGGATTCAGGTACCAAATTTGTTCATTTCATATCGAGAGGTAAATATGATAACCCAAGACAGTTATTACAAAATATGACGCATTTATCGTACATATATGGAATAATTATTTCTATTAATGTAGAATATATCATTTTTTTTATTGTCTGTGTTATTGAAATTATATTGGAACGAGAAGTATATTTTCCTAATATAGAGATATTGTTTTGCATAATATTTTTTGCTTTTAGTTTTTTCTATTTTGCATTTCATTTATATATAAATCCAAAAAAAATAGAAATATCATACATAAAACAAAGACTTCAACTGTATACAGTTTTGGGAACATCTGTCAGTTTTATATTGCTTTTAATCAATGAGAATGGTGGTATAAAGATTTTTATTACAGGTATTTTGCTTGATTACCTGTGGATAAATTATTTTATTACAGATAAAGAGAATAAAATAAAAAAGAAAAAAATTTGATAGATGTGACTTCTTGATTGCTAGTTAATATTTAAGTTCATAACCAGAAATTTGATTGAAGTTATCTTTGGTTGAATTTATTCCGAATTTGGAATATAATATTACAGTGCTTGGAGGAAAAAATATGGAGTATTTAACATCAAATGAAATAGCTCAAAAATGGAATATTTCAAGTCGCAGAGTTAGAATACTGTGCGGTGAAGGGAGAGTCGAAGGTGCAATTCAAAAAGGTATTCTTTGGCTAATTCCAAGTAATACTCAGAAGCCGCAAGAACTCCGGAGAGGGAGGAAAAAACAGGGTGATATATAAAACGTGTTACTAGGATAGGGAGGGGATTCTCATGGCGATTCATAATAAATCCCATAATAATCACGCTTTAATGTCTTTGAATAAAATGCGTAAAGAGGAAAGCCTAAAAAATAAAACAAGTTCTGATTTTGAGATGCCTGCAGAAATAAAGCTTTTACATAGTATATCTGATTGTGGAGATTTTTTGAAACAATTACCTGATAAATCGATTCAATTGATTTGCATTGATCCCCCGTATAATCTGGAATTGGCAGGGTGGGATATTTACGAAAATTATATCGAATGGGCATCAAAATGGATTGATGAGGCATATAGAGTTTTATCCGATAATGGAAGTATGGTTATTTTTGGCGGTATACAGTTTAGAGATGCAAAATCAGGAGATTTGTTAGATATAATTCAGTATATTCGTAAAAATACAAAATTTAAATTAGTAAATACAATCATATGGCATTATAAAAATGGTATGTCAGCACATCGTTTTTTTGCAAATAGGCATGAAGAAGCTATATGGCTGGTAAAATCAAATGATTATTACTTTGATTTGGATTCAGTCAGAGTACCATATTCAGAAGAAGATTTAAAAGTTGCATTAAGAGATAAAAGATTAAATCCTGAGACAACAAGAAAAGGAAAGAACCCAACCAATGTGTGGGAAATTGGAAGATTAAATGGAAATAGCAAAGAACGTGTAGGTCATCCAACTCAAAAGCCGGTAGCTATTATAGAACGATTTATAAAAGCACTATCATATCCGGGAGCTACCGTGTTAGATTTCTTTGCAGGTAGTGGAACTGTGGGAAGAGTTTGCATAAATGAAGGAAGAAACTGTTTGATGTGTGACAGTGATAATAAATCTCTTGAATATTTTGCAAAGCATATTTCGTTAATGGAAGAACTGGGACAGAATACACAATATAGAAAAGTTGAAAATATACAAGATTTTTTTGAATATAATACAAAAGGAGATACTGCAAATGAAAAAGGGACAATCTAACAGATTAACAATGCAGCAAAAAGAAGGTCAGGGACCTGTTACAATATTTCATAAAGATGCTCAAATACATGATGCAGAGGTTGGAAATACGTCTTTATTTGTAAAAAAACAGCTAGAGTATGAGTTCCCGATGCTGACTTTTAGATATAGAAAGGATTTATCAAAAAAAGAGATTAATGAAGCATTAAAAAGAGTAGATAAGTATTTAGGACAAACACTTTTTGTGGAAAGTGCGAGTATAAAACCAGATGGTGGAATTATTGAAGTCCAAGATGATGATGGAAATTGGCGTGTTGTAGTTGTATCTGAAGCTAAGCATCAAGGGAAAGATATTGAGAATATTAAGGCGGGGAAGCTTGTTGGAAAAAATAATAATCAAGATCTCATGGCAGCGGGCAATGCTATAGAAAGAGCTTATAAAAATGTAAACGAAATTGCAAATTTTATGCTGTCTGAAAATTACTTTCCATATATTCTATTTCTTGAAGGGTCAAATTTTTTGACTCAAAATGTTATTGTTACAAGACCAGATGGAAGAAAAGTAACATTAGTATACAATGATGGAATGTTAAATCGTTTAGATAGATTAACTGCAGCAAACTATGGTATGCCAATCAACACAAATTTGTGTGAAAACAGATTTGTTAAATGTAATGGAGCAACAATAATGCTTCAAGCAGCTTCAATATATACCAAAGGCGAAGGCGGTCATTGGGATGCAAAGGATATGATAGAAGTTATGATGGATGTTGCAAGAACATCACTAAAAATGCTTGGTAAAGACTTGTTTAACCAGCTTATAAAGAAGTAGGAAAATATAATGAAAAAAAGAGAAGTCGATCATTCACTGTTAGATAAGGCGAAGATTAATAAGAAAGATGAATTTTATACGCAACTAATAGATATTGAAAAAGAAGTGGTTTATTATACAAAACACTTTAGAGATAAGGTGGTTTATTGTAATTGTGACGATCCGGAGTATTCAAATTTTTGGAAATTTTTTTATGAGCATTTTGAAGAATTGGGATTAAAAGGATTGAATGCAACATATTTTGGAGAAGATGCAAGATTCTACAATTATGATGGAAAAGAAATAACTATTACACAATTAAAAGAAAATGGAGATTTTCGGAGCAATGAGTGTATACAGGTATTAAAGCAGAGTGACATAGTGGTAACCAATCCTCCGTTTTCTTTGTTTCGTGAGTATATCAGTCAATTAGATAAATATGATAAGGATTTTTTGGTTATAAGCAATATAAATGCGATTACTTATAAAGAGGTTTTTCCATTAATTCAATCCAATAAGGCATGGTTAGGAGTTTGCTTTGGAAGAGGTATATCAGGGTTTATTGTTCCAGAAAGCTATGAATTATATGGAACAGAAACAAAGGTTGATGAAAATGGAAACAGAATAATTTCACCGAATAATTGTATGTGGTTAACTTCTTTGGATAATGAGAAGAGACATCAGCCCATTGAATTGGTTAAGCAATATGAGGGAAATGAGGAATCATATCCTTTTTATGATAATTATCGGGGAATAAATGTGAATAAAACGCAAGATATTCCGATGGATTATATGGGTGCAATGGGGGTGCCGATTACTTTCTTAAATAAATATGATCCTGAGCAGTTTGAGATTATCAAATTTAGGAAAGGTGATGATGACAAAGATTTGAAAATAAATGGTAAAGCACCATATTTTCGTATTCTTATTAAACGAAAGACAGCATAGTAATACGTGACATGAGACTATTTGGGATAGTGTTCATGTCACTTTTGTATTTTTGCTGGTCATAAGAAATGTTAGTATATAGACAGCCTTTTAAGAGATGCTTTTACATATTTTTCATCTATATCGATTCCAATAAAACGTCGGTTATTCTTTAATGCAGCTTCGCCTGTAGTGCCAACTCCCATGAATGGATCAAAGATGATGTCATTTGGGTTAGAGGAAATTAACAGAAGATGCTCAATAAGTTCAAGTGGCTTTTGCGTTGGATGTTTCGGAGAGATGATTTTTTCGGGAAACATACATGATGGGCACTCGAAGAAGTTGTGCATTTGGTCTTGAGAAGAAAAATTCCAAGTGTGACCTTTATTCCAGAGACACACAACTAGTTCACAACTGTTCAAAAAACTGTTGTGGTATACACTTTGTGTGGGAGTTGTCTTATGCCAAACGAATATCTGGAATGTTGAGAATAACGGGTTAAATGCATCATACCATTTGCCAAGTAATGAATAACTAGTGAATATGAATATATTCCCCGTGGGTTTTATTATTCTGGTAAACGGTTCTATATAGTCATTTGGATTTAAAGGAATGCTATCCCATTCGGCGATTTTGTTATTGATTGTTTTACCGTTATTTAAATGAATATTTCCTCTAGCAAATTGGGATAGATTGTATGGGGGATCTGTCAAAATTAGGTCAATAGATGAGTCTGGCAATCTTTTCATAAAATCAAGGTTGTTTTCGTTAAAAAGTTTATATGCGCTTGAATTAGTACTAAACAATTATCCCTCCTGTGAAAATTTTTCTGTTTTCTTTGAATGTGTATCATCTTTGACTTCTGAATCGGGAAGGAATACAAGAATATCATTTGGAGTGCAATCTAAGGCAGTACAAATGCTTTCAACTTTATCAAGGGCAATGTATTGTCCGTTTTTTATTTTTGAAATTATATTAGCAGAAATATTAGCGGCTCTCATTAGCTGAGAATGCGATATTTCACGCTCAATTAGTATGTGTTGCAATTTTTTATAGCTTACGCTCATGTTCCTACCTCCAGAATAAAATAAAGGTATCACATTTCTGTGAAAAAATCAATAAAAACATGAAAATGAGACAGGGGTATCCAAATCTCTACAACCTTTCTGCCTGAAGACCGATGGCCCCCTTCGTGCGAATTTTCGCAGAATTAAACAGGGGGGATACCCATAGAATCCATATTATATGAAAATTCCCATAGAATACCGCTTCTTTAGCCGATTTTGTTTTGCCGGATAATACCAAAATACGCATAAAAACCATGTGTAAAACGATAGAAAAAGCACAGTTTTTATGCGTATTTTTTTGTAGAAATATAATTAAAAACGTTTTGCTATTCTGTGCCATCAGAGTGATATATGTACTACCGAAAAAGAAAGGCGGGTACATATTATGAAGAATGAAATCAGATTTACATTGGAATCGAAGCAGAGACCGAAGCTGGCACAGGAGATTGGAAAAATACTTGGAACAGTACCACATTATGAGCGAGTACCAAGCTGTGCTTACGATATTGCAGGATACCGACTGGACAAAGAGGGAGTGCTGCACATCCCGGAGGGAGTAGCGGTAGAAATGGTAGAACACTTAATTCGGCAATTACGAGAGTGTGGTTTTCAAGATGATGCGGAATTTACTGAAGAAGTGCCAATGCAGCAGGACAAGCTTACAATAGCTGTTCCGAAAGAAATCCTTACGGATACGGCATTGGAAAATTTACAGAAGATCATAGCAAATAAGCAGATACTTTTTCAACGTGCATTTCGGACGGACAGCACAGAAATTGGCATTACAAAGGAAAAAATAAATTTCACATGGTTTCCATACACAACGGATGTCGATGAGATCGCAGCCTATACGCAATTTATCTCAAGACTGTGTGATATGGCAAAAGATGCAAAAAGGGTATCATCAAAGCCGACCGAAACGGACAATGACAAATATGCTTTCCGCTGTTTTCTGCTCAGACTTGGCTTTATCGGAAAAGAGTATAAGACAGCGAGAAAGATTCTGCTTAGAAATCTTACGGGAAATTCAGCATTCCGCTGCGGAGAATAAGGATAAAATGACATGGGGTGTCGGTGCAGACCGATGCCCTTTTTCTATGGGAAAAACAGTTGGGGCAACTTGTGGCAGATGATTTAGGTTATTCTTATAGAGCCTATATAGAAAATAACCTATATTACTTGCCACATCTTGCCCCATTGTGAAAACAGCCGTGGTCACGCCCAGCGGTTATCATTTTCTTCCTGTATCTTTCTGTGATATGCAGTGCGGGATTTTCTTCGGTTTCGTTCCTTTTTACATTCTGGATTGTCACAGTATTTCTGGCGGTTTCCGTTTTTGATGAACAGACGGCCGCAGCACTCACAGGTGGCAACGCCCACACGGTCGGCATAAGCAATGGGGTAATCCGTAGGGATAGATACATATTGCGACAGAGCGAATCGGGCAGCATCAAAAACAGAATGGAAATCCGGCATGACCTTCAATTCTCCATTTTCATCCAGTCCCAACTTCATGGTTACGCCACTCATTTTATTTAGGTAAGCTGATATTTTACCGAGATGTTTCTGCATAGGAAACGAATTAAAATCTGCAAATTCATTCGTCCATGTAATCTGCGCAAGATCCGTGGAAACGTCAAGCCGTTCCAGACATTTTTTGAACATCAGGATGACAAGGGTATCCCGGTACAGGCTTTCGAGATCTTTCCGCATGGTGTGAACATCAAAAGTGAAATTACCAAGAATGTTAGTGGAAAAATCCCAGTATTCCGTATCCTTTTCAATATCCCAACGATATTCTTCGATGTCCTCAGAGGCATAGTAGGGGTGTGCGTACTGCTGACACCAAGAAATGATATCATCGGCAGCAGTGTAGTCATCTTTTCCACGGATACTCTGGTACAGGTTATTCAGAGAAAGCCAGAGCTCATTT
Source organism: Blautia sp. DFI.6.71 (assembly GCF_020593585.1). NCBI lineage: Bacteria > Bacillati > Bacillota > Clostridia > Lachnospirales > Lachnospiraceae > Blautia > Blautia sp. DFI.6.71. The sequence goes on along the minus strand of NZ_JAJDMJ010000026.1, from coordinate 45,985 downwards.
CCGTCCAAGCCGTATCCACGGTTGAGTTTCGGAACATCGCCCTTGCCCAGACAGGCGGTGATTACGATTTTTCCATTCTGTTCTGTCTTTTCATAGCATTTGAAAGTTGCGGTCAGCCGTGCATCCGCACTCATTTTCCCCAAACTGAAATCTTCGTTCATATTCTACCTCCATTCTTACCGATAGAATTTGCTTTCGGTACGAGTTCTTACCAATAGAAAATAGCCTTTGGTAACATTATAAAGTATACTGTGATAGAAAACAAGAGCAATTCATGTTTGGAATGCAGGGAGGAGGATGGCTATGGATAAAGTTACGATGAGCGTACAGGAAATGGCAATGCAGATGGGAATCAGCCTGAGCAAAGCGTATGCACTGACCAGAGAAGCGGATTTTCCAATCGTCCGTGTAGGCAAGCGGGTATTGGTTCCTGTTTCTGAATTTAAGGTGTGGTTATCGGCAAGAGCCACGGAGAAATGATACGTCAGAAAATAAGCGGGGAAGGAGGAGCACAGAATGTATGAGAAACTTCCGGAACAGTTGAAAAAAGACGGACGGTTCTGTCTGTGGAAATATGAAGAAAGAAACGGACGCATGACAAAAGTGCCGTATCAGACAAATGGCAGAAAAGCGAGCAGTGCCGATAAAAATACCTTTTCGGATTTTCGATTGGCAGTCAGTGCAATGGATGGTTATGACGGAATCGGTATGGGTGCATTTGATGATTTCTGCATGGTAGATATCGACCACTGTGTGTTTGGTGGAAAGCTGACACAAATGGCAGAAGATGTCGTGTGGAAAATGGACTCCTATACAGAATTCAGTCCCTCCGGCACGGGAGTCCGCATTGTATGTAAGGCATCTTCCCTGTCTTATGATACGGGCAGATATTACATCAATAATCAGAAACTTGGTCTGGAAATCTATGCAGCAGGTGTAACAAAGAAATTCTGTACTCTGACAGGAAATGTGATCCGCAACCGTGGTGTTGAAGAGCGAAGCACTGAAATTGGGGAAATACTGGAAACTTATATGCTCCGTCCGATTTCTAAGAAAAAGAACGATGTACAGGATATTCCCGGCAGTTATCTGTCCGATGATTCCGTGGTCCGCTTGGCATCGGATTCCAGACAGGGCGAAAAGTTCAAAGCCTTGTGGAATGGAGAAATTCCGGAAGGAAAATCCCACAGCGATGCGGATATGTCGCTTGCAAGTATCCTTGCATTCTGGTGTGGCGGTGACACAGAGCAGATGGACAGGCTGTTCCGAAGATCGAGATTGATGCGGAGCAAGTGGGACCGTGTGCAGAGTGGATCAACCTACGGTGCATTGACGCTGGAAAAGGCAGTGGCACAGGCACTGGATTTCTACAGGCCTTATGCAAAATCATCAGCGGAGAGCGATTTCGATGATATGCTGCAGAAGCTGATAGAACTGAACGTGTCGGATAACAGCAGATACCCGTGGAATGACAACGGCTCAGGCAGATTGTTTGCGGATGTGTATAAAGATATCGCAAGGTATGTGCCGGAAAGGAAAAAGTGGTATGTGTATGACGGGACCCGGTGGATTCCAGACATTGGCGAACTGAAAACAATGGAGCTTGCAAAATTCCTTGCGGACAGTTTGGTCAGATATGCCCTGACAATTACCGATGAGCGCAGAAGAAAGGACTATCTGGAATTTTCTGCGAAATGGCAGAGCCGGAATTACCGCAACACGTATATCAGTGATGCCCAGAGTGTGTATCCGATTGCAATGTCTGAGTTCGACCGCAATGTTTATTACCTGAACTGTCAGAACGGAACATTGGATCTGCAGACGGGAGAGTTCCATCCACACACACCACAGGATAAGCTGACCAAGATTGCCGGGGCAGCCTATGATCCGAATGCCAAGAATCCACGTTTTACCAGATTTGTTTCAGAGGTGATGAGTGGGGATACGGAGAAAGCAAGGTTCAGGCAGAAAAGCCTTGGTTACGGTCTGACAGGGGATACCCGCTATGAATGTATGTTTTTCTACTATGGTGCAACTACCAGAAATGGAAAAGGGACTCTGATGGAAAGCACACTTCATGTGATGGGAGATTACGGTTTGACTGTCCGACCGGAAACGATTGCTGCAAAGCCGTCTGCCAACAGCCAGAACCCGACAGAGGATATTGCACGTCTTGCCGGAGTGCGGTTCGCCAATATCTCAGAGCCAAGGCGGGGACTGGTGCTGAATGAAGCACAGATCAAAAGCATGACGGGAAATGATACACTGAATGCCAGATTCCTGCATGAAAACAGTTTTGATTTTAAACCACAGTTCAAGCTGTATGTAAATACAAATTATCTTCCGGCTATTACGGATATGACACTGTTTTCGAGCGGACGTGTCGTAATCATTCCCTTTGACAGACATTTTGAGGAATGGGAGCAGGAACAGAATCTGAAAGCAGAATTTTCCAGGCCGGAGGCAGCAAGTGCCATCTTAAACTGGCTGATTGAAGGCTACACCATCTTGAAAGAAGAAGGTTTCGCTCAGCCAAAAGCAGTAAAAGATGCCACCATGTCCTATCAGCATGACAGCGATAAGATGGAACTTTTTGTGGAGGAATTTCTGGAACAGGAGAAGGATGCGGAATGCCGGACATCGGCAGTGTATCAGGCATACCGAAACTGGTGCAATGACAATGGATATTTTGCGGAGAACAGCCGGAATTTTAATCAGGCACTCCGCACAATCGGTACGATAGTCCGCAGGCGTCCAAGGGATGGCGGAGAAAAGACTACACTTTTAACTGGATATCGGCTCTTGTGCAGAGATTTCTTCTGTTAAGAAAAAAGGAGGTACACATGGGAAAACAGAAAGCAGCACCACCGATGCGGTTTGAGCCATCGGATTTTTCAACAGACAAGTACAGATGTGTGAATGTCATCAATTTAAGGGACAGATGCCCGGTCATTATCATGGCAAGCGAATCCTGTGACCCGCCTTATTACCGTGTGGTTGACGGGTCATTGGAGATGTTTTATCTGTCCTATTCTGAAGCAGTGGATTATTGCAGACAGAGTGGTTATATGACACAAAAATAATTTTTCAGGAGGTTTATTATGATTAACAGTACAGCTTATTATAACGATTTTTGGAACGAAATGAGAGGAAAACAGGCAGTTACGGACAGCCTTTATAACAACCGTGAAAGCAAGACAAATGCGTACCATCTGCCCGGAGAATCAAATAAAAAATATACGGCAGTACTACAGAAAGAAAGTGCAGTCCGTCAGCTGGCAACCGTTGTGAATGCGACCAGAAGTGACAGCCGTCTTTGGACATTTGACTGTGAAGGTCAGGCTGAATGGGGCGATATGGTCAATCTGGAGGGCATGGATAACGAGGACGATTTTCAGAGATTTGAAGTACAGGCATACCGATTGTCCGAGCTTGTCAGACTTGGATTGGAGTTCGCTTCTGACCAGTCCTTTGCCATAGAGGATTATGTAATCGGGAAAATGGCACGTTGTTTTGGCACAAGCGAGGAACAGGCGTTTATCAACGGAACAGGGGAAAATCAGCCGACAGGTATTCTGCACGCCACTGACGGAGCAGAAACGGGCGTGACGGCAGAGAGTGATTCTGCTATCAGCTATGATGAGATCATCAAACTGTATCTATCCGTGGATAAGAAATACCGTAAACATGGTACATGGCTTATGAATGACGAAACGGCTCTGGCACTCCGTACCCTCAAAGATTCAGCCGGAAACTATCTGTGGAAGGAAAGTGATGAAACGATTTTCTCAAAACCTGTGCAGATTGTTGATTCCATGCCGTCTATCGGAAAGGGGCAGAAAGTAATCGCATTTGGAGATTTCAGCAATTACTGGCTCGTTCAGCGTTTTCCGCTGACTATCCGCACATTGAAAGAAAAGTTTGCCATGCGTGGACAGGTAGGATATCTGGGATGCGAGTATCTGGATGGAAAGTTGATCCGTAAGGATGCAGTCAAGGTACTTCAGATGGCAGCAGACTAAGCAGTTGGGGCTGTGGAAATACTGCAGCCTCGTATGGAAGGAGGATTGCACATGACAATAGAAAAACATGATACTACGGAAAATACACTTGTTCCTGTGAGTGAAAAGTACACACTGACAATCAAAGAAGCAGCATCGTATTTTAATATCGGGACAAAGAAAATGCGTAGACTGGCAGAAGATAACAGAGGAAGATTTGCGGTATTCAGCGGAAACAGGTATCTGATTATCCGCCCGCAGTTTGAAAAATTTATCAGTGCTTCTTCGGAGATATAATTCCGTTTGTCTGCCGAAAGTAGTTGATATTATCAGCGTTCAGAGTGATATATAGTATGACCTCGAAAACCTGTGAAAACAGCCACTTTTGGCAGAAAGGAAGTGCTTTATGGCAAGACCAAATTTAGCAGAAAAGGATATTTTAAATCCTTCTGAGGCAATTGAATATTTTGTTTTGAGCCGGAGAAAATTTTATGATTTATTGAATAATACGGATGGAGAAGATTTTCTGGCATACTACGGAGAACGCAAGCTGATTCTTCGTGTAGCCTTTGAAAGGTATCTGCGTAACCATCCAGAACTAAGGAGGCGGGTATAATGGCAAAGGCAGGAAGAGGACAGACAAGGCGGGATTCCAAACGCAGAGTATTAAGACCGGGAGAAAGCGTAAGGGCAGACGGAAAATATCAATATAAATATCATATTGATGGAAAACCACATTTTGTATACAGTTGGAAATTGGAGCCTACGGACAAACTTCCAAAGGGCAAGAAACCATGCCTTTCCCTTCGAGAGTTGGAAAAACAAGTAAACACAGATTTAGATTTGCTTGTGAATATCGTAGACGGACAGATGACAGTCTGTGAACTGGTAGACCGATATTTGAAAACAAAGACTGGAGTAAGGCAAAGCACGAAACAGGGATATGTTACAGTACAGAGATTACTTGCAAAGGAAGCATTCGGTAAAAAGACGATACGAAGTGTGAAAACTTCCGATGCAAAGCTGTTTCTTATCAAATTGCAGCAGGAAGATGGCAAAAGCTACAGTTCCATTCATACCATCCGTGGAGTGTTGCGACCAGCCTTTCAGATGGCGGTGGATGATGACATTCTGGTAAAGAATCCATTCGGATTTCAACTTGCCGGAGTATTGGTAAATGATGCAGTTACAAGAGAGGCAATCACAAAAGATCAGATGAGAAAGTTCTTAAAGTTTGTGCATGACGATGTGGTGTACTGTAAATATTATGAAGTGGTGTACATACTCTTTCATACGGGAATGAGAATATCAGAATTTTGTGGTTTGACGCTGAAGGACATTGATCTTGAGAACAGAACTGTAAATATTGACCACCAGTTGCAGCGAACATCAGATATGCGGTATATCATAGAAACTACAAAGACGGATGCCGGAACAAGAGTATTACCAATCACGGAGGATGTGGCACAGATGTTTCAGGCAATCATTGAGGATAGAAACGCACCGAAAGTGGAGAAAGCCATAGATGGATATAGCGGATTTCTATTTTATGATGATAATGGAATGCCACTTGTGGCAATGCATTGGCAGCACCGATTCAATCATATGGTCGGCAGATACAATGACATTTACCGAGTGCAGATGCCAAACATTACACCTCATGTATGCCGACACACCTATTGCAGTAATATGGCGAAATCGGGAATGAATCCCAAGACATTGCAGTACCTCATGGGGCATTCGGATATATCGGTCACAATGAATGTGTACACGCATATCGGATTTGATGATGCTGAGGAAGAATTGAAGCGAATGGAAGAGTTTAGGAAGGCACAGGCAGAGGTTGAGCAGAAGAAAGAGAAACCAATGTCACAGAAGATGTTTAAGGTAATTTAATATGGAAGATAGGTAACGCTCTGGCTTAGGCTGGGGCGTTTTTTCTATGGAAAAGAAATATAAATGGCGATATAATATAATTTAGGGAGATTTAGCATTTAGGAGATGATATGGTGAACATATATGAGTTATTGAATCGGAGTATTGTGAATAAAAGATATTCGTTGTCACCTAATTTGTTTATTGAAGCTGATAGGATCGAATTAAGTGAAGAAGAAAAAAGTATTTTTGATTTATTGAAAAACATAGTTTCATTGGGAACAAAAATTCATGATGATGGAATAGAATTTCATCCTATGTTTGTAATGGCAGATGGTAGTCGAACTTTTTCAATAGAAGATATATCAGAAGATGATTATTTGATATTGCATAGTTTGGAATTAGATAAAATGCCATTGATTTTACGTGCACTGATTGCGGATATATTGTGGACTAATAAAAAAGAATTTAGTGCTGCTAAAATTGCAGCAGATGCATATTGGAAATTATTTATGTTGTGGTATACGGATGAAGATAATGTCGGTACAATTGATATGATTCGCAGAGCAGTATGCATTTCAGTACAAACAAAACAAACTACATTGTATAATGAAATACAAGAGTGGTTTAACGAGTTTATAGATACTAAGGCTGCAAGTGCCGAAGGCTTTTTTTCGTTGAGAATAATGGAACTTTTCTTTAAGCAAAAGAATTTTGATGTATCCATAATTTTGAAAGTATTAGATGATTTGATTGATGGCAACAGTGATAATATTGCAAAGGTAGAACAAGCATATAAATTAAAAACGGAATGTTTGTTTAAATTGAAAAGAAAGGAAGATGCAATAAAAAATAACAATTTATTGGCAGATTATTATCTGGAGTTTGCAGAGAAAATATTCAAGAAGGATATACAAGGGGCATTAAGGGCTGTCAATTTTTATCAAAAAGGAATAATGCTATATCGCAATAATGGAGAATCAGACAAAGCAGACGCCGCTCATAAAAGACTCGTTGAAATACAAAAAGAAATACCTAAAATAATGGTGCCATTTTCTGTTGAATTAGATATAAAAGGTGTTATCGATAATCTAAAAGCAAATATGGAAGGATTATCATTTGAAGAATGTGTAATTCGGTTGACACAGATGTTTGTGTTTGAGAAACAGGAAGATATAAAAAAACGTGTAATAGAAGAATTTAAAGATAATCCTATTTCACATTTATTTGGGAAGAGTTTAATAAATGCTCAAGGACAAACGGTATTGGCGTTACATCCGCTAGATATTCATGACCCAGAAAAAGATCCGAAACTTATGGAGCTACATATGTATCAAAATGCATTGGAAAAACAAAAAGTTGCTGGTGATATTTGGGTGAAGAATGCTTTAATTATAATAAGAGATAAATTTGTTATTGATAAGTCTATGATGGAGTTTTTAGTTAAAGATAATCCAATTATTCCCGATGGAAGAGAACGAATTTTCCAAAGCGGATTATATATGTTCTTGAACGGAGACTATTATGAAGCGTTACATATTCTTGCACCACAGGTAGAAAATCTTTTTAGAAATATTGCACGAGAGGTAGGTGGATTAACAGTAACTTTAGAAAAAGATGGCTCGTCAATGGAAAAAGTGCTGAGTTCTATTCTGTCGTTGCCAGAATTGGTTGATTGTTATGATAATGATATTTTATTTACATTTAGAGGACTGTTAAATGAACAAGCGGGTGCAAATATAAGAAATGAGATTGCACATGGTATCATAAGTGAATATGCTTGCTCTACAGGTGTTTGCTTATATTTTGGAGTGGCGGTTATAAAATTACTTTCGCTTACATCTGCTTCATGCTATCAGATATTAAAGAATAGTGAAAAACTAAAACATTTTGAGATGCCAAGAAAGGATGCACTTAAAGTAATACATTGATGATAAAAATCCTTAGTAGTAACCAAATCCCGTTTTACTACCAACTTTACTACTAACAGCCCACAACAACTTGCTCCATCTTGCCCTATTTTGCCAAGATGTCAGCCAATACACACATTTCACAAATCCCCGAAATCCCTTGCAAAACAGGGCATTCCGGGGCAAAACAAGGAGAACCAAAACAATGATAAAAGTACTTTTTATATGCCACGGCAACATCTGCCGCTCACCAATGGCAGAATTCATTTTTAAAGACATGGTTTCTAAACAAGGTCTTTCAGACCGATTTTATATCGCATCTGCTGCAACCAGCACTGAGGAGATATGGAATGGAATCGGGAATCCGGTATATCCTCCGGCGCGAGAGGAGCTTGCTAAGCATGGGATTGATTGTAAGGGTAAGCGCGCAGTTCAACTAACGAAGGCAGATTATGATAAATATGATTATATTCTCGGTATGGACCACTGGAATCTGAAGAATATGTTAAGAATATTGAAATCAGATCCAGAGGACAAGGTTAAACTTCTTCTGGATTACAGTGATGATCCGAGGGATATCGCAGATCCATGGTATACAGGTGGATTTGATGTCACATATTCGGATGTGGTGGAGGGCTGTGAGGCTTTTCTGGAATATCTGAAAGATAAAAAGAAACTGTAATAAATATTGTCGATGAAATTTACTTTACAAATAGCTGTGGCTATTTTATACTATGTCTACAGCGACTCTTAAGGGGGCTTTCGCTCCCTTATTTTCTTTTTTCCGAAAACGGAAAGTCAACGTTCAAATCAGGGCATCCTGCCCGTATTATTTTCAAAGCAAGAAAGGAACTGAATATGCAGAAAGACTATGAAACATTCGTAGAGAAACTGGAGATTGGTATTTACGAGGCTACAGGGATTCCGAGGGAAAATATTTCTTTTGAGAAAGAAGGCGGGAGGTTTGCGCCTGTAGGAGACAGACTGCTGGTGAAGTTTGCAGAGCATGATGATGCCTGGGAGGTCTGTGGACTTTATACACAGGAACTTTTTAAATCTTATCAGAATGGCAGTCCGTTTGAGGAAATTATAAAAGAAATCACAGATGATCTGAATCGAATAAAAAAGGCGGATATTTATGAGAAAACAAGAGTGATCAGGGATTATGAGAAGACAAAACCCCGCCTGTTTATAAGATTGCTGAATGCAGATAAATATTCCGCGGATCTTCAGGATGCGGTGTATAAAACCCTTGGTGATATTGCACTTGTGCTTTATATGAAAGTTACGGAATATGAAGGATGTGTGACAAGTACAAAAATCCGGCAGGGAATGCTGGAACAGTGGGGGAAAGAATGTGATGAAGTGTTTAAGGAGGCGATTCTCAATACGTATTTCATGAGTCCGCCAAGAATTTACAGATGGGAACAGATGATTTTTAATCCGGAATATGAAGGTGAAAGTTTTATGAATCTGGGTGATAAGTGTGAATTGAAGAAAGATGCAATGGGAAATTGTCTCAGTACAACGAAGAAAACAAATGGTGCAGTTGCAGTGTTCCTGCCGGGAGTGGCAGAACAATTGGCATATATGCTGGATTCCGATTTCTATATGGTGTTTACCAGTGTACATGAGGTAATGATCCACAATGATAAATTTGTAGAACCTGAAGATTTGCAGTGTGTTTTGCGGGATACGATCAGGGAGGCTACACCGAAAGAGGACTATCTGACGTCGAGAATCTACCAGTACAATAGGGAAACACATAAATTTATCTGTGTAACTCCACTGGAAAAAGATGAGAAATAAAAATATGAGAGTACTCTGTAAAAAAGTACTCTCATATAAAGGATATTTAGAAACGTTATGAGTAATTTATACGGTTATCCGAGCAGTGCAGAGTCATTGCTGAACTCTTCTCCGCTTGCTTTTTCAAACTGGTCCAGAAGGTTTTTAACTGTCAGTTTTTTCTTTTCTTCTCCCTGGATATCCAGAATGATTTTTCCTTCCATCATCATGATCAGACGATTGCCATGTGCAATAGCGTCCTTCATGTTGTGAGTGATCATCAATGTCGTAAGGTGATCGCGGTTTACGATCATATCTGTAATCTCCAGAACTTTGGCAGCTGTTTTCGGATCAAGAGCTGCGGTATGTTCATCCAGAAGCAGAAGCTTTGGTTTCTGAAGCGTTGCCATCAGAAGAGTAAGAGCCTGTCTCTGACCACCCGAGAGAAGCCCTACTTTAGAAGTCAGTCTGTCTTCCAGACCAAGACCAAGAATTTTCAGGAGCTCTTTGTATTCTTCGCGCTCTGCTTTAGTGATTCCGGAGCGGAGAAGACGGGATTTTCCGCGGCGTTTTGCAAGTGCAAGGTTTTCTTCGATACCCATTGTTGCAGCGGTTCCTGTCATTGGATCCTGAAACACACGTCCAAGGTATGTAGCACGTTTATGTTCAGAAAGTTTTGTAACATCAATATTGTCGATAAGAATCTGTCCTTCATCAACCGGCCAGGTTCCTGCAACAGCATTTAGCATAGTAGATTTGCCGGCACCGTTTCCTCCGATAACAGTTACAAAATCGCCTTCGTTCAGCTTCAGGTTCAGACCATTTAATGCACGTTTCTCATTAATGGTTCCGGGATTAAAGGTTTTATAGATATTTTTAAGTTCAAGCATTTTTATTTACCTCCCCTTTTGGCTGGTTTATTAAAGTATTTGCCTTTCCAGTATGGGAATGCAAGGAAGAGAGCAACTACGATTGCGGACAGCATTTTCAGCAGGTCAGTGTCGATACCCATCCAGATAACAATCTGAAGTACCAGATAATACAGAATGGAACCGAAGATAACTGCTAACAGGCGAAGGGCAAAGTTGCGGAAAATACGTCCAAAGATTGCCTCACCAATAATAACTGCTGCCAGACCGATAACGATGGAACCACGTCCCATGTTGACATCTGCAAATCCCTGATACTGTGCAAGGAGTGCACTGGAAAGTCCTACCAGACCGTTGGAAATCATAAGTCCGAGAACTTTATTCCTGTTTGTGTTGATACCCTGGGCGCGTGACATATTTGGGTTACATCCGGTTGCGCGAAGGGAACAGCCAAGCTCTGTTCCAAAAAACCAGTAGAGAATGGCAATCAGGAGAATACACATAACTGCTACAATAAAAATTGTGTTTTTGGAAAGAGATGCATTTTTTATATGTCGCAGGGAAACCAGAAGATTATATTTATCAACGTTGATTGCCTGATTTGCTTTTCCCATGATTTTCAGGTTTACGGAATACAGAGATAACTGTGTCAGGATTCCGGCAAGGATTGCGGGAATTCCCATAAAGGTGTGAAAAATTCCGGTTACAAGGCCTGCCAGCATTCCGGCGAGAGTAGCGGCCAACATAGAAATCCAGACATTATGACCGGAAAGCATCATCATAATACACACTGCACCACCGGTGCACATAGTGCCATCAACTGTAAGGTCTGCAATATCAAGAATACGGAAAGTGATATAAACACCGATTGCCATAATTCCCCAGATCAGACCCTGGGCTACTGCACCCGGAAGTGCAGTGATTAATGTTATAATTTGCATTTGTAATTTCCTCCTGTTGAGATGCGAAAAGCGAGAGAGGCGTCAAACCTTTCCCGCTGATCGCATATAAATTGAATTTTTTATAACTGTTTGATAAGCTGTTATTTAAAATCCTGTTGGTGTGAGTATTTTTCAACTGTCTGACCGGATTTATTTGGCAGTTTCTTCAGCAGCCTCGCCGATTGCAACATAATCGTCCGGAACTTCGATGCCCAGCTCTTCGCAGATATCTTTGTTATATTCTTTTGTGAAGTTTGGTGCATATTCGATCGGCATTGTGGAAATATCTTCACCGTCCTTTAAAATCTTAACAGCCATCTTACCGGTTGTAACACCAAGGTCATAATAGCTGATGGAAAGTGTCGCAACACCGCATCCGCTGCAGATACCTTCTTCGCCTGTGATTACCGGAACTTTTGCCGGAAGGCAGATGTTGTTGATGATCTCTGTGTTGGAAGCAACTGTATTATCTGTCGGTACATAAATTACATCACTTGCGTCAGTTGCTGTTGTAGCAACAGAAGAGAGATCATTAGAGTCAGAGAATGCATAATATTCACATGTATATCCGAGTTTTTCAAGTTCAGCTTTTACTGTATCTACCTGATACTGAGAGTTTGCTTCGGCAGAACAGTAGAGAAGACCTACATTTTTTGCATCCGGGAAAAGTTCATTGAGCATTGCTGCCTGCTGATCAAGGGGAGCAAGGTCTGCAGTTCCGGAAATATTTCCGCCCACAGTCCCGTCGAAATCATCCAGTCCAAGTGCAACACCGTATTCAGTAACAGAAGTACCAAGAATCGGAATATCGCTTGTTCCTGCTGCAGCTGCCTGAAGAGCAGGAGTTGCATTTGCAAGAATCAGGTCAACATTATTGGAAACGAAGCTGTTAATGATTGTAGAACAGGTGTTGGAATCTCCCTGTGCGTTCTGCTCGTCAAAGGTAACTGCGTCTTCTCCCAGTTCTTTGGTGACTTCATCCTTGAATCCCTGTGTCGCAGCGTCGAGAGCTTCGTGCTGTACAAGCTGACAGATACCGATTGTATATTTGTCTCCGTCAGCAGCACTTGCTGTTACTGCGCAGGTTCCCATAGCCATGGCTGCTGCAAGAGTGATTGCTAATGCTTTTCTTTTCATAATGATATATCCTCCTAATATAATGTTTAAATTAAGTCAGGTAAGAATTGCGTTTATTATTTGATAATATAAAACTTACCTGAATCCGAAAGATTTTCTGCAGGGAAAGCAGTACTGGTAAATGATTCGGATAATGTCATCGGGCTATTCGACTATGACGTTTTAAAGTATAACGCTTTAGTGTGAAAAAGTCAAGCGACCTGCACAATTATATTTTTAATTCATATAGTATAAAGAGTATATGAAGAAAGCAGAGTGTCGTCATGGCATATTCGATCATGCTGGATGCCGGACATGGAGGTCAGGATCCGGGAGCCGTATATAAGGGAAGACAGGAAAAGAATGACAATCTTAAACTTGCTCTTGCGGTAGGTGAGATTTTAAAAAATAAAGGGATTGACATCTCTTATACCCGTACCGGTGATGTCTATCAGACACCTTTTGAGAAGGCACAGCTTGCAAATCAGGCAGGAGTAGATTACTTTATTTCATTTCACCGAAACAGCAGTCCAAAGGAAAATCAGTATAATGGAGCGGAAGTTCTGATTTATGATAAAAGCGGGATTAAATATCAGATGGCTGAGAATATTCTGGGAGCTCTGGGAGAAGTGGGATTCCGCGAAATCGGTGTAAAAGAGCGGCCGGGACTTGTGGTCCTCAGACGAACCAGGATGCCGGCTCTTTTAATAGAAACCGGATTTATCAATTCCGAAGAAGATAATAAACTGTTTGATAACAAGTTTAGCGATATAGCTCAGGGAATTGCAGATGCGATTCTTGGAAGCCTGGATGAGGAAACAGTGCAGGAACCGCTTTATTACAGAGTGCAGACTGGAGCGTTCAGAAAAAAAGAGAATGCGGACCGTATGTTATATCAGTTACTGGAAAAAGGTTATCCCTCTTTTATGTTACATGAAAACGGATTGTATAAAGTTCAGACAGGTGCCTATCAGCAGATTGGTAATGCAGTAAATATGGAGCAGAGACTGAGGGATGATGGTTACAGTACGGTTATTGTGACAAAATAGCCTTCTGGAAATATTGGAAGTCTGTGCATCGCGAAGCGTGTTGCTGTGAACAGTAACATAAGCAGTGGGGGACATAGTTTTAAGAATTAACTTGGTTGTACGTTAATAGAAAAAATATGGTACACTGTATCTATCTATAGAAATTCCATAGAAATCTTCGTAAATAATGCATATTGTTCCGGCTCATCAGAGCGTGAAATTCTGTTGGACTGTTACAAACGCATTATTTGAGAGGTGCTGTAGAAAAAACAGATAACGAGGAGTTAGTAATGATGAATGACGTATATGAAAAATTTTTAAAAAGTTCAGAAGAGTTTATTTTTGCAGAAAACAAGCCGGAAAAATCTGATATTATTTTTGTCCCTGGAAATGGTTATCCGCAGATGGCGGAAAAAGCAGCAGAATTGTTTAAGAAAGGGATGGCGGACTGGATTCTGCCCAGTGGAAAATACAGCGTAGTAAATGGAAAGTTTTCAGGCGTTCTTGAAAAAAGCAATGTATATAATAAGGAATATGGAACAGAATGGGAATTTCTCAGGGATGTTCTTATAAAAAACGGAGTTCCGGATCAGAAAATCCTGAAAGAAGATCAGGCAACCTTTACTTATGAGAACGCAATTTATTCCAGACAGGTGACAGATCATGCAGAACTGGAAATAGAAAGAGCGATTTTGTGCTGCAAATCTTACCATGCAAGAAGATGTCTGATGTATTATCAGCTCTTGTATCCGGAAACAGAATTTTATGTGGTGCCTGTGAATGCAGATGGAATTACCAGAGAAAACTGGAGAAAGAACGAAGAAGGAATTGATGCGGTTACAGGAGAACTCTCCAGAATCGTGAAACAATTTTCACTGATGCTGGAGAGATGACAGTTACGGCTGTTCTTCTGTTTCGGTTTTCTTCTCGGGAAGCCAGATGTGGACAAGTTCGATTCTGTTTTTGTCCAGACGGTCAACAACCAGGCGGATGCCACTTTCAAGTGTGACAGACTGACCCTCTTTGGGAAGGCAGTCAAGCTGTTCAATAATATATCCGCCAATAGAATCATAATCTTCAGATTCCAGATTAATATGGAGGGCTTCGTTGATATCATCCAGCTTGGCAGAACCCTGAACAACATATTCTCTTTCAGGCTGGATTTCTTTAATATCTTCGACTTCATCCTCATCGTATTCGTCGCGAATCTCACCTACGATCTCTTCCAACAGGTCTTCCAATGTGACCAGACCGGCTGTGGCACCGTATTCGTCCAGAACGATTGCCAGATTGACGGATGCTTTACGCATTTCGATCATCAGGTCTGCTGTAGCTTTGTATTCATAGGTAAAATAAGGCTCACGCAGGATGTTGCGGATTGAAAAAGGTTTGTCCTTTGGATAAACAAGAAGATCTTTCATATTGATAATACCGATTACGTTATCAGTGTTGTCCTCATAAACCGGAAAACGGGTATGCATATCTTCACTGAAGACCGCCATAAGTTCATCATAGGAAAAATTGATATCTATAAAGGTCATGTCGATTCTGGGAATCATGACATCTTTTGCAGTTGAATCGCCAAAATCAAACACATTGTAGATCATCTGTTTTTCTTCGTTTTCAATGACGCCGTCTTTTTCACCTACATTGACGAGAGTACGCAGTTCATGTTCAGTCATGGCATTTGCCTTTTCGTCCGGGTTAACATGCAGAATGACCAGTACACCTTCTGTTATTTTATTTACAATGAAAACAACGGGAGTAAGGAGAATCATAAGTCCGTATATTATTCTTGAATAGGCCAGGGACAATTTTTCAGCATGGATTGTTGCCAGGTTTTTGGGGGTTATCTCACCGAAAATGAGAATCAGCAGAGTCAGGATGCCGGTTGTGATTCCTACATATGCGTTTCCCAGAATCTTTATGGTGAGTGTAGTCATGAGAGAAGAAACAGACATATTTACAATGTTGTTTCCGATTAATACGGTACTGAGCATCTTTGGGGAATTGGAAATTATTTTTTCCAGAATAACAGCACGTTTGTTACCCTGCTCGGCAAGAGACTGTATCCGAATCTTATTTACGGTTGTCATAGCGGTTTCCGCAGAAGAAAAAAATGAAGAAAGTGCGATCAGTATCAGAATCGCCACCGCCTGAAAGGCAATACTTGAATCCAAGATTTATTCACTCCTTTTGATTATCTTTATTGATTGAATCATATCATAAAACATTTAAGCAAAATATACATGATTTCATATAAAAAATCAAGAAAAAGCTTTTGGTTCAAAGATAGTATAAAAAAATTTAAAAGAGGACTGTCGAAAAAGTAAGATTTGTGTTATAATTCACTCGATTAAAATGAAAAAAAACATTACAGAATATTTACAAAATGATAAAAGTTTGATAATATACAGATATGTAATATTATTGTATTACGTAAAAAGAGAACTGATATTTGGCTGAAAGTAAAAAAATGATTATCAGGAAACATAAGAATCGAATATAAATATAGAGGTGCGATATGTCCAATAATATAAGAATAAGAAAAAATAAATTAAAAGGAACGGGTATTTTTGCGGCAGCGGCTTTAACAGCGGCTTTGATTGCAGGAAATAATATACCGGGTGTAACAAGACAGGTCAGTGCGGCTGAGTCACAGGAGAATACTGTGTCTTCTCTGATCCCGGACAACATTACGCTTGATAAGCCTGTAGAACTTGCGGATGTAGAACTTCCGGCAACGGAATATGGAACTTTTGAATGGGCAGATGGAAGTTTCGTTCCTGCACAGCGTGTACAGAGCTGTGAGGTACTTCTTATACCGGCAGAAGGGCAGGATTTAAGCCATGTGGATGGATGGGATCCGGAGAGCGGCGCGGTTGTCGGTTACATCAATGTAATAGTGAACAGTATTACGGATGGTGATAATGTTGATAAGACAGAAGGCTCAGGTAAAACAGATCCAACAGAAACGCCTGAAACTTCGTCAGAAAAACCTGCCGCAGATGAAAACGCTGATACAGACAATAAAGAAGATAAGGAAAGTAAATCAGATCAGGATAATAAAACTGATACAGACAATGAGGAGAGTAAGATTGAAGAAGATAAAACAGATAATAAAAACAACAAAGATAATAACAGCAATGCAGATAAGACGGATAAAGATACAGAAACTACCGGTAAGCTGGAACCTGCAGATGATATGACACAGGATAAAGAAGATACGAAGAAAGATGATGAAGATGGCGCAGGTGATAATATCTTTGATAATCCTGTTCTGCCGGACGATAAGGATGACCGTCCTACAGATGCAGAGGATTCTCTTTCTGATGAAGAAAAAGAAGAGAGGGCCGCACTTAATCATACCTGCGACGGTATTACAGTAAGCGGAGTTAATCTTCCATGGTATGTACAGTTCAGAGTTTCAAGCGGTGACAGCTATCAGTTTACCAATGAATCAGATGCAATGATTTTCCAGTCTTATGAATTTGAACTCTGGGATCTTAAGAATAATATAGAATATGAGATCCCTAATGGAGATTATATCAGTGTCACTGTGCCGGTAAAATCCGGATATCAGTATACTATCGAACATCTCCTGGATAACGGGGCAACTGAGACGATTATTCCGAGTGTAGAGAATGGTATTATGGTATTCAGCACACATTCTTTCAGTCCATTTGGAATTGCAGGAAGCAGACAATTAGTAGGACCTGATGCAGGGAATGATACGGACGACACAGATGCGGTAACTCCTGCACCGGCTTCCTCCGACAGTCAGAGCTCTGATTCCGGAAAGAACAATACAGTATCTGTGAATGACAGTTCTGACAGCAATAATGGTTCTTCTTCTGATCAGAATGATAATTCAACGGAAAATAAAGCTGTGAAAAATAACAATACAGTAAATACCGGAGATACAACATCAATTATGCCGTTTGTGATACTGTTTGTGGCAGCTGCAGTGATCGCCGGTGTGGCTGTATTTATAAAAAAGAGAAAGAAATAAAAGAATAACACTGATTCCTCCCCCATATAGTTTAACAGGAGGGGAAGCAATGAAAGTCAGAGCAATTTTGAAATCACTATTATTTGCATATGCATTAACAGGAGTGGCATTACTGCTTTTGGCCCTGGTACTGTTTGCTTTTGATCTGGGAGAAACAGCTGTAGATGCGGGTATTATTATAATTTATGTACTTGCATGTTTCATGGGAGGCTTTATGGCCGGCAAAATTGTGCGTAAAGACAAATATCTGTGGGGTGTTATCACAGGTCTGGCTTACTATGTATTACTGTTGACTGTCTCTATTATGGCAAAAGGCGGCTGGGATATGAGTGCAGCTCATGCAGTTACAACATTTTTTATGTGCACAGGCGGCGGAACACTGGGTGGAATGCTGTCGTAAAAAAAAGCTTTTAAAATGAAAAGATATATGATATACTATGCCAAGAATATAATTACATAAGGAGGATAGAGTTATGGAACATATCAAAACCCTGAATACAAAGAATTTACAGAATACTGTAAAAAAAGGTGGATGTGGCGAGTGCCAGACTTCCTGCCAGTCCGCATGTAAAACTTCCTGTACAGTAGGAAACCAGAGCTGCGAGCAGAAATAAGATCAGCTATGGAGAAATGAGATAAGCAGCGGAACTTTTATTCCGCTGCTTATCTTACGCTTAGAAAGGATTTTAGTAAAATGAGTCTGATTCACCGTTATAAAAGCAATGGCTTTAATATTGTACTGGATATCAACAGTGGATGCATCCATCTGGTAGATGAGGTTACATATGAGGTTCTTCCATATCTGGAAGAGGGCCTTGGCACAGAAGCTATTGCAGAGAAACTGGAAAACAAATATAACAGAGAAGATATTGAGACATCTGTAAGAGAATGTAATAAGCTGAAAGAAGATGGAATGCTTTTTACAAAAGATGTTTATGAGAATGTAATTGAAGAATTTTCAAATAACCGGCAGACCGTTGTAAAAGCATTGTGCCTGCACATTGCTCATGACTGCAATCTGGCCTGCCGTTATTGTTTTGCCGAAGAAGGCGAATATCATGGCAGAAGAGCTCTTATGTCCTATGAAGTCGGCAAAAAAGCTCTTGATTTCCTGATTGCGAACTCCGGTTCCAGAAAAAACCTGGAAGTAGATTTCTTTGGCGGCGAGCCGCTGATGAACTGGCAGGTTGTAAAAGATCTGGTAAAATATGGCAGAGAGCAGGAAAAGCTTCACAATAAGAAATTCCGTTTCACTTTAACAACAAACGGAGTTCTTCTGAATGATGAAGTAATGGAGTTCTGCAATAAAGAGATGGGCAACGTTGTACTGAGTGTGGACGGACGTAAGGAAGTACATGACTACATGCGTCCATTCAGAAAAGGTGCAGGAAGCTATGACCTGATCATGCCGAAGTTCCAGAAGTTTGCAGAATCCAGAAATCAGGACAAGTATTATGTAAGAGGTACTTTTACCCACCATAATCTTGATTTCTCCAAGGATGTGCTTCATCTGGCAGATCTTGGATTCAAACAGATTTCTGTAGAGCCTGTAGTTGCGGCTGATACGGAGGAATATGCGATCCGCGAGGAGGATATCCCCCAGATCATGGAAGAGTATGATACTCTTGCAAAAGAAATGATTAAAAGAGAGAAAGAGGGAAAAGGATTTAACTTCTTCCATTTTATGATCGACCTTACAGGTGGCCCTTGCGTATACAAGAGACTGTCAGGCTGCGGTTCAGGAACAGAGTACCTGGCTGTAACACCCTGGGGTGATTTTTACCCATGTCACCAGTTTGTTGGTGAAGAACAGTATCTCATGGGAAATGTAGACGAAGGCATCACAAAGCCGGAAATCCAGAAGGAATTCGGCGGATGCAACGTTTACACAAAGAAAGACTGCAAAGACTGCTTCGCACGTTTCTACTGTAGTGGCGGATGTGCGGCAAATGCATTCCATTTCCAGGGAGATATCAAAGGCAATTATGAAATCGGATGCGAACTCCAGAGAAAACGTGTGGAGTGCGCCATCATGATAAAAGCCGCACTGGCATGTGATTAGTGGGCAGTAATCTGTCTGACTGATACCGCCGTCGGCTGTTATCATAACAGAAAATGGCTGGCAGGCGGATGAACATGACCGCGGACAAAAAATCAAGAAGGGAAAAGAACTATGAAGAAAAGTAAAGGAATCGTAGTGCTGCTTTTGACACTGATCCTGACTGTGTTCTTTTGCTTTACTGCAGCCGTAGGTATCGGTCCTACCGGAACCGGTGCAGCAAAACATATCAACACGGGTCTTGATCTTGCCGGTGGTGTCAGCATTACCTACCAGGCTAAGGAGAGCAATCCGACAAGCGAAGAGATGTCAGATACGATCTACAAGCTTCAGAAGCGTGTAGAGCAGTACAGTACTGAGGCTCAGGTATACCAGGAAGGATCAGACCGTATTACAGTTGAAATTCCTGGTGTTACAGATGCAGATACTATTTTGAATGATCTGGGTAAACCAGGTTCCCTGTATTTCATCACAAAAGAAGATGCTGACGGAAACCAGAACTTTACTACAGGACAGGATGGATATGTTCTCTCCAGAACTATGGATGAGATCAAGGAATCCGGAAGTGTTGTTCTGGAAGGTTCTGATGTAGCAGATGCCCAGGGTGGTGCGATCCAGAATCAGAACACAAGTGCAAAGGAATATGTGGTAAGTCTTACTCTTACTTCTGATGGAGAAAACAGTGGTAAAACAAAATTTGCAGAAGCTACAAAGAATAATGTAGGCAAGCAGATCGCTATCGTCTATGACAATAACATTATCAGTGCTCCGAATGTAAATGAAGAGATTTCCGGCGGAAAAGCACAGATCAGCGGAATGTCTGACCTGGAAGAAGCACAGAACCTTGCTTCTTATATCCGTATCGGTTCTCTGGGACTGGAACTGGAAGAACTTCGTTCCAGTGTTGTAGCTGCACAGCTTGGTGAAGAAGCAATCTCTACAAGTGTTCTTGCAGGTGCGATCGGTCTGATCATCGTTATTATCTTTATGATCATTGCATACCGCGTACCTGGTGTAGTTGCAGGTATCGCACTGATTCTTTATACATCATTAATGCTGATCACGCTGAATGCCTTTGATATTACTCTTACTCTTCCGGGTATTGCGGGTATTATCCTTGGTATCGGTATGGCGGTGGATGCCAATGTTATTATTTATGCCCGAATCAGAGAGGAAATTGGTGCAGGAGTTTCAGTAAGGAATTCTATTAAGTCCGGTTTCAGCAAAGCTTTCTCTGCAATCTTTGATGGAAATATTACAACGCTGATCGCAGCCTTTGTGCTGATGTGGCTTGGTTCAGGTACTGTTAAGGGATTTGCTTATACACTTGCCCTTGGTATCGTGATCTCCATGTTTACAGCACTGGTTGTATCCAGACTGATTGTAAATGCACTTTATGCAGTTGGTGTACGTGATCCGAAATTCTACGGATCTGCAAAAGAACGTAAGGCAGTTGATTTCCTTGGAAAGAAGAAAGTATTTTTTGCTATTTCCATTATCCTGATCCTCTGCGGTCCGGCAGCGATGTTTGCTAATTCGCATGCAGGAAACAAAGCGTTAAATTACAGCCTTGAGTTCTCAGGCGGTACTTCTACAACTGTTACATTTAATGAAGATATGGATATTAAGACCATTGATTCTGAAGTAACTCCTGTTGTAGAAGAGGTGACAGGAGATAAAAATGTTCAGCCTACAAAGGTAGTCGGAACAAATCAGGTTGTGATCAAGACACGTTCTCTGAATCAGAGCGAACGTGAAGCTCTGCAGAGTGCACTGGTTGAGAAATTTGGTGTAGATGACAGCACGATTTCCACAGAAAGTATTTCTTCTACAGTAAGTAGTGAAATGCGTCGTGATGCGATCGTAGCCGTTATAGTAGCTACAATCTGTATGCTTCTTTATATCTGGTTCAGATTTAAAGACATCCGTTTTGCAAGCAGTGCGGTATTGGCGCTTCTGCATGATGTTCTGGTTGTACTTGCATTCTATGCTATTGCCAGAGTATCTGTCGGTAATACATTTATTGCCTGCATGCTTACGATCGTAGGTTATTCTATCAATGCTACAATCGTTATTTTTGACCGTATACGTGAGAACCTTCACAGTGGTTCCAGAGAAAAACTGGCAGAAATTGTAAACACAAGTATCACCCAGACTCTTACAAGAAGTATTTATACCTCTTTTACAACTTTTGTTATGGTAGCTGTTCTTTATATCATGGGTGTTTCTTCTATCCGTGAATTTGCAGCACCTCTGATGGTTGGTGTTCTTGTCGGTGCATATTCTTCTGTATGTATTACAGGTGCGTTGTGGTATGTGATGAAAAAGAAATTTGCAGGAAAAGGACAGCCGGCAATTGCTGCAGCCTCCGCATCTGCAAAGTCCTCTTCAAAGCCGAAGAAAGCACGTGATGTATCACAGAAAGATCCGACTCAGCCAAAGAAGAAAAACAGAAAAAGAGTAGCTGAACGTCTGGCTGCCGAAGAAGCAGCTAAAAAACAGCAGAATGATGATGCTGAATAAAACAATAATTGTCTGAAAAACAGGCAGACAGAAATATCCCGGGGTAAAACTCCGGGATATTTTTATGAGGAGAGAAAATATATGGAGAAATGGGTAATAGCAGCAAAAAGAGCAGATTTTAACCAGATCGGTCAACAGTTTCATATTGATCCGGTGATTGCGAGACTGATCAGGAACAGAGATGTGATCGGAGAAGATAAGATAAGAGAGTATCTGTCAGGAACAGTACAAGAGCTTCCTTCTCCCTGGCTGATGAAGGATATGGAAAAAGCTGTAGATATCCTGGAGAAAAAAATATCGCAGAAAGCAAAAGTCCGTATTATTGGTGATTATGATATTGATGGTGTGACCTCTACATACATTTTAATGAAAGGTCTTGCGAGGATCGGAGCAGATGTGGATACTTATATTCCGGACAGAGTTGCAGACGGATATGGGATTCATGCACATCTTATAGAAAGAGCGGAAACGGACCGGATCGATACGATCGTGACCTGTGATAATGGAATTGCTGCGGCTGCTGAAATCCAGATGGCAAAGGATAAGGGAATGACAGTGATTATTACAGATCATCATGAGGTTCCTTACAGGGAGGAAAAGGGAGAACGCCAGATGGTGCTTCCGCCGGCAGATGCGATTTTGAATCCGAAACAATATGATTGTCCATACCCGAATAAAAACCTGTGTGGGGCAGTGGTGGCCTTTAAATATATTGCAGCACTTTACGAGAGATTTGGTGTTCCGGCAGAGGAACTGGAAGATTATTATGAACTGGCGGCTATTGCAACAGTAGGAGATGTTATGGATCTTCAGGGAGAGAACAGGATTCTGGTAAAAGAAGGACTGTACCGTCTGAGAAATACCAAAAATCAAGGATTGCAGGAACTGATCCGAGCAAATTCTCTGGAAGATGCTAAAATCACAGCTTATCATATCGGATTTGTGCTGGGACCATGTATCAATGCCAGTGGAAGACTGGATACAGCTGCCCGTTCTCTTGCACTTCTCAATGCAAAAACAAAGGAAGAAGCAGCAAGGCTTGCCGGAGATCTTACAGCTCTTAATCAGAGCCGAAAAGCTCTCACTGAGAAAGGAAAAGAAGAGGCAATCCGGATCATAGAGACTACAGAGCTGAAAAATGACAGAGTACTGGTAGTTTATCTTCCAGATTGTCATGAAAGTCTTGCCGGTATTATAGCAGGCAGGATCAGGGAAAAATATCACAGGCCTGCCTTTGTATTGACGGGCGGTGAGACAAGTGCAAAAGGAAGTGGAAGATCAATAGAAAGTTACTCTATGTATGAAGAACTGGTAAAATGTGCAGACCTGATGATACAGTTTGGAGGTCATCCGATGGCAGCAGGTCTTTCTATAGAAGAAAAAAATATAGAAGAATTCCGGAGACGCCTCAATGTCAACTGTACGTTGACGGACGAAGAATTGCGTCCTAAGATCGTGATTGATGTGCCGATGCCTGTGTCTTATATTACAAAAGAACTGGTAGAACAGATTTCGCTTCTGGAACCCTTTGGAAAAGGGAATACAAAACCGGTCTTTGCACAGAAAAATCTCAGAGTGCTTGATTACAGTATTATCGGGAAAAATAAAAATGTACTAAAATTAAAACTTCTCGATCCGCAGGGGATTTCAGTGGAAGGCATTTATTTCGGAGAAGCAGAGGATTTTGTGAACTTCATCAGGGAAAAAGACAGTATTTCTGTTACTTATTATCCGGAGATCAACAGATTCAGGGGACGAGAGAGTCTCCAGATCATTATTCAGAATTACTGTTAATATTACCGCCTGTTTTGTAACCGCCGGTAAGCCTGGAAATACAAATGTCAGGGCTTAACAGTAACTTGATTCTGAAATAAAAAGGTGATATACTATAAAATATTTATGAGCGAACAGCAATATAACACACACTGGAGGAGAAATAAAATGAAGAAAATTGAAGATTATGTATTAAGTATACCGGATTTTCCTGAACCGGGGATTATTTTCAGAGATATTACAAGTGTTCTGCAGGATGCGGATGGCCTGCAGCTGGCAATCGACTCCATGCAGGACTGTCTTAAGGATATAGATGTGGACGTGATTGCAGGAACAGAGTCCAGAGGCTTTATCTTTGGTGTACCGATCGCATATAATCTTCATAAACCATTTGTACCGATTCGTAAAAAAGGCAAACTTCCCCGCGAAACAGTATCTGTAAGCTATGATCTGGAATATGGCAGTGCAGAGATTGAAATGCATAAAGATTCCATAAAACCAGGTCAGAAAGTGGTTATCGTTGATGATCTGATCGCAACAGGCGGTACGATCGAAGCAGCGATCAAGCTGGTGGAACAGCTTGGCGGTGAGGTTGTCAAGGTTGTATTTCTCATGGAACTTGCAGGTTTAAAGGGACGCGAAAGACTGAATGGGTATGATGTAGCGTCCGTAATTTGTTATGATGGTAAATAAGCACAGCTGATTGTGCAGGACAGGCAGGTGGGAGCATATGACAGAGATAACAAAAAGTACAGAAGCAAAAAAAGATGAAATGCAGGTTGAAAAAGAGAAGCTGGAATCTGTAAAGAGGGCAGATGCGGCAGTAAAGACCATGCATGATTTTACAAGTCCGGAGGTGCTTTATAAAGAACTGATAAACAGTGTTCTGAAGTATCATCCATCAACAGATATTTCCATGATAGAGAAGGCATATAAGGTTGCAAGTGAAGCTCATGAAGGACAGAAGAGAAAGTCTGGAGAGCCATATATCATTCATCCTTTGTGTGTTGCCATCATTCTGGCAGATCTGGAACTTGACAAAGAAACGATAGTTGCAGGTCTTCTTCATGATGCAGTTGAAGATACCTGGATGACCTATGAGGAAGTGGAGAAGGAATTTGGTTCAGAGGTTGCACTTCTTGTGGATGGTGTTACCAAGCTGGGACAGTTATCTTATTCTGCGGATAAAGTAGAAGTTCAGGCAGAGAACCTCAGAAAGATGTTTCTTGCCATGGCTAAGGATATCAGAGTTATTCTGATCAAGCTTGCAGACCGTCTTCATAATATGCGTACCTTACAGTATATGCGTCCTGAAAAGCAGCAGGAAAAGGCCAGAGAGACCATGGATATTTATGCTCCTATTGCCATGCGTCTGGGTATTTCCAAGATAAAGGTAGAGCTGGATGACCTGTCGCTGAAATACCTTAAGCCGGATGTATATTATGACCTGGTGCATAAGGTTGCCCTGCGTAAAAGCGAGAGAGAACAGTTTGTAGGTGCGATTGTAAAAGAAGTTAAGAAACATATGGATGATGCCAATATTAAGGCGCAGGTGGACGGACGTGTAAAACACTTTTTCAGCATCTACAAGAAGATGGTAAATCAGGATAAGACTATTGATCAGATTTATGATTTATTTGCTGTCCGTATTCTTGTAGATACAGTGAAGGATTGTTATGCTGCCCTTGGTGTGATCCATGAGATGTATAAGCCAATTCCGGGACGGTTTAAAGATTATATTGCCATGCCGAAACCCAATATGTATCAGTCATTGCATACCACATTGATCGGACCCAACGGACAGCCCTTTGAAATCCAGATCCGTACTTATGAAATGCATAGAACTGCAGAATATGGTATCGCTGCACACTGGAAATATAAGGAGTCGTCTGACGGAAAGGCTCCTGTAGGTAAGAGTGAGGAAGAGAAACTGAACTGGCTGCGTCAGATTCTGGAATGGCAGAGAGACATGTCTGATAACAAAGAATTCATGAGTCTTCTGAAGAATGACCTGGATCTTTTTGCGGACAGTGTTTACTGTTTCACTCCACAGGGAGATGTTAAAACACTTCCAAGCGGTTCTACACCGGTGGATTTTGCGTACAGTGTTCACAGTGCAGTCGGAAATAAGATGGTAGGTGCCAGAGTTAACGGTAAGCTGGTTCCGATTGAATATGAGATCAAAAACGGTGACCGTATTGAGATCATTACTTCCCAGAACTCTCAGGGACCAAGCCGCGACTGGCTGAAAATGGTTAAGAGTACGCAGGCAAAGAACAAGATTAACCAGTGGTTCAAGAAGGAATTAAAAGAAGATAATATCCTTAAGGGCAAGGAGATGCTTGCGCAGTATGCGCGTGCAAAGGGGTTTAAGATCACAAATTATACAAAAACCCAGTATCTGGAGGCCGTTTTGCGTAAATATGGTTTCAGGGACTGGGATTCAGTACTTGCTGCAATTGGTCATGGCGGATTGAAAGAAGGTCAGGTTTTCAATAAGCTGGTAGAGGCTTATGATAAGGAAAATAAGAAGAATCTGACAGATGAGCAGGTTCTTGAGGCTGCTTCTGAGACACAGGAGAAGCTTCACATTGCCAAGAGCAAGAGCGGCATTGTGGTAAAAGGAATCCATGATGTGGCAGTCCGTTTTTCCAAGTGTTGTAATCCAATCCCGGGTGATGAGATTGTAGGCTTTGTTACAAGAGGACGTGGAATCACAATTCATCGTACAGATTGTGTCAATGTGCTGAATATGTCTGAGACAGACAGGACACGACTGATTGAGGCAGAGTGGCAGCAGCCTGATACCAAGGAAAAAGAGAAGTATATGGCTGAGATTCAGGTTTATGCAAATAACCGTACAGGGCTTCTTGTGGATCTTTCTAAAATATTTACAGAACGTAAGATCGACCTGCGAAGTATCAACAGCCGTACAAGCAAGCAGGAGAAGGCAACTATTTCCATGAGTTTTGAGATTGGAAGCAAAGAGGAACTGCGTTCCCTGATCGAGAAGATCCGTCAGGTAGAGAGTGTCATTGACGTAGAGAGAACTACAGGCTGATCATGGAAAAATCTGCTGGAACATTATTTTATGGAACTGCTGCAGATTGACAGAAAGGAATAACATGAAGAATTTAGAATTACAGAAATGTATATTAGGACCTGTATATACAAATTGCTATCTCCTTAAGAATAAAGAAACCGGAGAACTGATCATTGTTGATCCCGCAGATTGTCCGGAGAAGATTGAAATGAAGATTTCCCGGATGAATGGAAAACCGGTGGCAATTCTTCTTACCCATGGACATTTTGATCACATTCTGGCTGCACAGGCAGTAAAGGAGAAATATAATATTCCGATTTATGCCTGTCGTCAGGAAGAGGAGATGCTCCGCGAACCTTCAATCAATATGACTGTACATTATGGACAGGGATGTTCTATTGTGCCGGATGTATTTCTGGAGGATCTGGATGTTATCAGACTGGCGGGATTTTCCGTTCAGATGATCCATACACCGGGACATACCAAAGGAAGCTGCTGTTATTATCTGAAAGATGAAGGTGTATTGTTCAGCGGTGATACAGTGTTCTATGGCTCTGTTGGAAGAACGGATTTTCCGGGTGGAAGTACAGCAGAAATCGTGAGAAGTCTCCATAAACTGGTAGATTCGCTTCCTGAAGAGACCGAGGTTTTCCCCGGACATGATGCATCTACCACTATTGGTTATGAAAAGAGGTATAATCCATTTGTGTAAAATAGGCATTCTGTTTGAGAACAGAGATTTTGAACATGATGTTTATGAACTGATCAAAGCGTTTTATCCCGAAGCGGAGATACATACTCTTTATGAAAATGCTGAAGCAGAGTATGACCTCCGCTTCAGTGTGGAACAGGATAATGACAGTTATATCATAAAATACGAAAGGACAGAGAATCTGTCGAAACAGGAAACAGAGCAAAAAGGGGTAATTTCCGCAGACATACTTTCTAAAGAGAATGCAGGCTGTGGAATACAGGATGCTCATGCTCTGAGAAAAGAGAATAAAGATAATATCAAATATGCTCTGTATCAGTTGTTGGTAAAACTGACGGGCAGAACTCTTCCATGGGGAAATCTGACAGGAATACGTCCTGCCAAACTGGCAATGGGAATGATCGAATCCGGAATGAAAAATACGGAAGCAGCCCGGGAGATGCGTGAGAGATATCTGGTAAGTCCGCAGAAAACAGCGCTTGCCATCACTATTGCAAACAGGGAAAGAGAGATTCTGAAGGATATTGACTATGAAAATGGATATAGCCTTTATATTGGAATCCCGTTTTGCCCAAGTATCTGTCTGTATTGTTCCTTCAGCTCCTATCCGCTGAAAGTGTGGGAGAAGAGAACAGATGAATATGTGGAAGCTCTCTGCCGGGAGGTAAGAGAGACTGCTCTTATGATGAAGGGAAGAAAACTGGACACCATCTATATTGGCGGCGGTACCCCGACTACACTGCTTCCACATCAGATCCGTAAGCTCCTGGATACAGTGGGAGAAGCTTTTGGCTATGAAGGACTGGCAGAGTTTACTGTGGAAGCCGGCAGACCGGACAGTATTACACGTGAAAAGCTGATGGCGATCAGGGAGTATCCGGTAACAAGAATTTCCGTAAATCCACAGACTATGAATCAGGAAACCCTGGATATTATCGGCCGCAGACATACTGTGGAGCAGACAAAAGAAGCGTTTCATCTGGCACGAGAGCTGGGATACGATAACATTAACATGGATCTGATCGTAGGTCTTCCGGGTGAGGATATTCACATGGTAGAGCGGACTCTTGAACAGGTTCGTGAACTGGCACCGGACAGTATTACCGTACATTCACTGGCAGTGAAACGTGCAGCAAGGCTGAATATTTTTAAAGAGAAATATCAGGAAATGTCTTTTGAGAATAATCAGGAAATTATGGATCTGACCATGAAAACTGCGTATGAAATGGGAATGGGTCCTTATTATCTGTACAGACAGAAGAATATGAAGGGAAATTTTGAAAATGTTGGCTATGCAAAGGTTGACAAAGCGGGAATTTACAATATACTGATTATGGAGGAAAAACAGCCTATCATCGCACTGGGGGCAGGCGGTTCTTCCAAGCTGGTCTTTGACCATGGACAGAGAATTGAACGTGTGGAGAATGTAAAAGACGTTTCTAATTATATTTCCCGCATTGATGAGATGATCGAGAGAAAACGGACAGCAATAGCTACCTGGCTGTAGGATGTGGAGGTAACATTTTGGACACAGTACAAAAGACAGCGGCAGGTTCACAGCAGAGGATCCTGGAATTTGACCTTGCTTCTGAACTGCATCATGGAATGCTGGTAAGTAATCTGGCTTATGCGGTTGCAGAGGAGATGGAACTGCCGCATGAACAGTGCTATGAGCTTGCAATAGCAGGAATGCTCCATGATATAGGAAAGCTGAAGCTGACAAGTTATATTAACGGACAGGAGCAGGATCCTCTGGTGATCGAGGAACTGAAGTATGTCCGGATGCATTCTACATTGGGATATGAGGAACTTAAAGGGCAGGGATATTCGGATTTTGTATTGGAGAGTATCCTGTACCATCATGAGAATTATGATGGCAGTGGATATCCGTCCAATAAAGCAGGTGATGACATACCCATAGGTGCCCGGATACTCAGAGTCTGCGATGTATATGCAGCATTGATCTCTGACAGACCATACAGAAGAGGATTTGATATTTCTTCAGTTATGGAGTTGATGATTGATGAAGTAAAAAATTTTGATATGCAGGTTTTTCTTGCGTTTCAGAGAGTGGTTCATAATGGAGACGGGCAGAATTTTTATAAAAGAGGAGGACAACATGGCATTAAAGAAGAAACCGGTAACCGGTATGAAGGACATTTTACCAAAAGAGATGGAAATCCGTAATTATGTGATGAACATGATTCGTGAAACATACGGAACATTTGGCTTTTCATCTATAGAGACACCATGTGTGGAGCATATTGAAAATCTTTCCAGTAAACAGGGCGGAGAGAATGAGAAACTTATTTTCAAGATCCTGAAACGTGGGGAGAAACTGAAACTTGCGGAAGCAGAGAAAGAAAGTGATCTGGTTGACTCCGGACTTCGCTACGATCTGACTGTGCCGCTTTCCAGATATTATTCCAACAACGCAAATGAGCTTCCGGCTCCTTTTAAGGCACTTCAGATGGGTAATGTGTGGAGAGCAGACAGACCGCAGAGAGGACGTTTCCGTCAGTTTATGCAGTGTGATATTGATATTCTGGGTGAGTCTACTTATCTGGCTGAGATCGAACTGGTTCTTGCTACCACAACGTTGCTCGGAAAGCTGGATTTTCATAACTTTACGATTCGCATCAACGACAGAAAAATCTTAAAAGCGATGGCGCAGTACAGTGGATTCCCACAGGAAAGCTTTGACACTGTGTTTATCATTCTGGACAAGATGGACAAGATTGGTCTGGAAGGTGTTGCAGAAGAACTGGAGAAGGAAGGATTTGCAAAAGAGAGCATTGATACTTATCTTGGACTTTTCAAAGAGATCACTTCTGACATTGAGGGTGTTCGTTACTGCAAAGAGAAATTAAAAGATGTTCTGGATCCAAAGGTTGCTGAGGACCTTGAAACAATCATTTCTACTGTAGATTCTGTTAAGACAGCAGATTTTAAGATGTCTTTCGATCCGACTTTGGTACGTGGAATGTCTTATTATACAGGACCGATTTTTGAAATCTCTATGGATGAGTTTGGCGGCAGCGTAGGCGGCGGTGGACGCTATGATGAGATGATCGGTAAATTTACAGGAAACAATACATCTGCCTGCGGATTTTCAATTGGATTCGAGAGAATCGTAATGCTTCTTCTTGAGAGAAATTATGAAATCCCGACAAAGAATGGTAAGAAAGCATATCTTATCGAGAAGAATATGCCGGCAGACAAGATGCTGACGATTCTGAAACAGGCTCAGGAAGAGCGTAATGCCGGAACACAGATCAATATTTCTATTATGAAGAAGAATAAGAAATTCCAGAAAGATCAGATGACAGCAGAGGGCTATACAGAGTTTGTAGAATTCTTTAAAGACAGAATGTAATAATTCGTAACTGTTCAGCAACATTGCGAGATAGCAGACTGCCGGATAGTTACAACAATTCTTATAATATAGAAAGCATGAAAAGAGGAAAGAAACATGGCTGAAAGTATGCAGGGACTGCACAGAACATGCCGATGTGCAGAAGTAACAAAGGAAATGATCGGCAAAGAAGTTGTCCTTATGGGATGGGTTCAGAAAGCCCGCGATAAAGGCGGAATTATTTTCGTAGATTTAAGAGACCGTTCCGGTATCATGCAGCTGATTTTTGAGAATGGCAGCATTGATGAAGAAGGTTTTGCAAAAGCAGGTAAGCTGAGAAGTGAATTCGTAATCGCTGTTACCGGTGTGGTAGAAGAAAGAGGCGGCGCTGTTAACAAGAATCTTGCAACAGGTGAAATTGAGCTTCGCGTAAAATCCCTTCGTGTTCTGTCTGAAGCAGAGGTACCTCCGTTCCCAATTGAAGAGAACAGCAAGACAAAAGATGAAATCCGTCTGAAATATCGTTATCTTGACTTAAGAAGACCTGACCTTCAGAAGAATATTATGCTTAAGAGCAAAGTCATGATGCTTACAAGACAGTTCTTCGCAAAAGAAGGATTCCTTGAAATTGAAACTCCGATGCTTGGTAAGAGTACACCGGAAGGTGCAAGAGATTATCTGGTACCGTCTCGTGTTCATCCGGGACATTTCTATGGTCTGCCACAGTCTCCGCAGCTGTACAAACAGCTTCTGATGTGCTCTGGTTATGACCGTTATATCCAGATTGCAAGATGTTTCCGTGACGAAGACCTTCGTGCGGACAGACAGCCGGAATTTACCCAGATTGATATGGAACTCTCTTTTGTAGATGTTGATGACGTAATTGATGTAAATGAGAGATTCCTTGCTTATCTGTTCAAGGAAGTACTTGATATTGATGTAAAACTTCCAATCCAGCGTATCACATGGCAGGAAGCTATGGACAGATTTGGTTCTGATAAACCGGATATGCGTTTCGGAATGGAACTTCATGATGTAAGTGATGTAGTTAAAAACTGTGGATTCAGCGTGTTTACTTCTGCGTTGGAAAATGGCGGCAGTGTTCGTGGTATCAATGCAGAAGGACAGGGCGCTATGCCACGTAAGAAAATTGACAAACTGGTTGAGTTTGCCAAAGGTTATGGTGCAAAAGGCCTTGCATACATTGCAATCGCTGAAGATGGCACAAGAAAATCTTCTTTTGCTAAATTCATGACAGATGAAGAGATGGATGCTCTGGTAGCAGCTATGGATGGTAAAGCAGGAGACTTACTTCTGTTTGCAGCAGATAAGAAGAAACTGGTTTATGATGTACTTGGCGCACTTCGTCTGGAACTTGCAAAGCAGATGGATCTTCTTGATAAGAATGAGTATCGTTTCGTATGGGTAACAGAGTTCCCGCTTCTTGAATGGAGTGAAGAAGAGAATCGTTTCACAGCAATGCATCATCCATTTACCATGCTTATGGAAGAGGACCTTCCACTTCTGGATACAGATCCTGGAAAAGTTCGTGCAAAAGCATATGATATCGTATTAAACGGTAATGAAATTGGTGGAGGAAGTGTCAGAATCCATCAGGATGATATTCAGGAGAGAATGTTTGAAGCACTTGGATTCACAAAAGAAGCTGCTCACGAGCAGTTTGGATTCCTTCTGGACGCATTCAAATATGGAGTTCCGCCTCATGCCGGACTGGCATACGGACTTGACCGTCTGGTAATGCTTATGGCTAAGGTTGACAGTATTCGTGATGTCATTGCATTCCCGAAAGTTAAAGATGCTTCCTGTCTGATGACTCAGTCTCCGAGCCGCGTAAGCGAGGAGCAGTTAAAAGAACTGGAACTGGAAGTAAGACCGGAGGAAGTAACTGAATAAGGATGGAGCTTACAATTCAGACGTTTTTGATTGTATGCCCGTTGGTATTCCTTGCAGGATTAGTTGATTCTATCGCAGGCGGGGGTGGTTTGATCTCCCTGCCTGCGTATTTGCTTGCAGGGGTTCCGATGCACAATGCGATAGCAACGAATAAATTATCCTCGGCAACTGGGACAGCGATTTCAACAGCACGTTTATGTAAGAATAAATTTGTAGACTGGGGAGTTGCACTGCCATGTATTTCCATGGCTCTTGTCGGTTCTTTTGCAGGCGCTCATATTGCGCTTCTTGCCAGTGATAAGATATTAAAATGGATGCTGATTCCAGTACTTCCTATTGTTGCGTTTTATGTAATGAAGAAGAAAAATCTGGATGATAACAGCAATGTAGAGATTTCCAGAAAGAAACAGTGGATTTTGTGTGCGGTGTGTTCTCTGGCTGTTGGCTGCTACGATGGCTTTTATGGGCCGGGAACTGGTACGTTTCTGCTTATTTTATATACAGGAGTAGCAAAACTTCCCGTAGCGAAAGCTTCCGGAACTATGAAACTTGCAAATCTTTCTTCTAATATAATGGCATTAGTTGTTTTTTTATTTAGTGGAAAGATTGTCATATATCTTGGACTTGCAGCTTCTGTTTTTTCCATTGCAGGGCATTATGTAGGATCTGGAATGGTAATGAAAAATGGAAATAAAATCGTAAGACCGATTATTCTGATCGTTCTGGTTTTACTGTTTATCAAAATTATAACGGGGATGTAAAAAGAATAAGACAAAGATTAAAAAGACCACCATATCATAGAATGATTCGGGAAAGGAACATTTCTGTGATATGGTGGCCTTTTTAGTTGTTTAACCAAACTGCGAAGCAGTTATTTGGTTATGAGCAAGTAGCGGAAGCGGATTGCGAATATCCGATTGACTAATCGTTAATTGGAACTGCTTTCAGTAGAAGTATTATCATCTGTCTGCTTATCTGTATCGGCAGAAATATTTTCATCCTCAGAATCAGAAGTCTCGAGAGGAGAATCTGTCAAAGTACCGAAAATAGCATTTCCCAAAGTATTTCCCTCATCCTGAAGTTTCCAGGATACCCCATCATTGATTAGAACAAAATCTACATCATTGACGGTAGTAACGGTATTATCATTGATGCTGTTCAGAAGAATTTCGAAAGATTTCTCGTATCGTTTCTGGGAGCCATCGATAACTGCGTCAGCAGAAGCCAGATATTTATCAAGCTTTTCCTGATAATCAGCCAGGATCGAATCACTGTCAAAGGTTGTAATTTCAGTTGTAACAGTGGCATTGTATCCATTTTCACTGCTGGATTTAATGACATAATTAAAATTTTTATGAATCTGTTCGGCAAGTGCTGAGGCAATGGAATTTTTTGCAGTATCGGATGTATTCATGATATTTACTACACCCAGATAAGATGTCATTTCTTTCAAATCCAGTTTCTGTAGAGTGTCAAGATAGACGGTCAGGGTATCTTCCGGTGAAAGGATATCCGGATCTGCCAGATCAGCTATAAGACCGCCGACAAGGTCATCTTCCAGAGAATTGGTACGCTGGATCTTCCATTTTTCCTTTTTATCATTGCCTGTATTGACAAGCTGTATGTTACAGTCTGTCTCAGCTGTATCATAGTCATTTGTGTTTAAAAGATGATTCAGGATCAGATAATGAGCCTCAAGAGATCTGGAAGAATCTTTGATATTTCCTTTTTGCGCCTGGGCTGACTCTGTGATCTGTGTCCGGAGAAGTTCTGCTTTAAAATCTCTGGCAAGAACTTTGGAATCGATTGTGGTCAGTTTGACAGAAACAGTGGCAGAATGATTGGCTGTGCCGACGATGACATCCGAAATTTTGTAATTAAATTTCCGGAAAAAGAGAGAAAAGGTTTCATTGATTTCATCAGTTAAATCAGTATTCTCTGTGGCATCGGGGAACAGCTCTGTATAGGGTATGTATTTTTGCGTAGTTTCTGAATCGAGATTTTTTAACTGATCCAGTTCATTTCTGACTACACTCTTTACATCTGACTCATTTTTGCGGAAACAGCCGCTGCTTACAGATACAGCAAAAAGAAAAAATAAGACAGAGAAAAGAAGAATCAGGTGTTTGTTTATATTCATACGTGTTCTTTCCTTTCACAGTGCTTTCTGTGCAACTGTTTGACAGTTACTTTTCTGTTTATTTTAACAGATTTTGTACTGACTGTCAAAAAAGTGAAAAAGATGAACGAAATTCATAAAAAAAACGTGAAAAAATTGTGAAAAATGTTGCCATTTGATTACAAAGCTTTTATTTTAAGGCAGAATCTGCTATGATAGGAAAGTGAATAATAATGATATAAAAAAGTAGTAGTGTATAATAGATGTTAGCCTGAACAAGGTGACAATATCAAGGAGGCAATTTATGAAGAAACGTATTATTATCGTTTTGGGAATCCTGATCGCAGCAGGTGGTATCGGAACCGGAGTCTGGTATCACTTTAAAGGAAACGGTCAGAGTGGAACCGGTGATTCTATTGTGTATGTGTCAAAAGTAAGTGTGATCACCGGATCTGAAACAACAGCGGTAAATCGGTTTGCTGGTGTGGTAGAACCGCAGAAAACTGTAAACGTAAAAATAGAAAGTGGACGAAAAGTAAAAGAAGTGGAAGTTAAGACCGGAGAAGAGGTAAAGGCCGGACAGCTTCTTTTTGAATATGATCTCAGCAGTATTGAGGATGATCTGAAGCAGGCGCAACTGGATCTGGACAGATTAAAAAATGAACAGATCAGCCTGACAGAACAGATAGCTACGCTGGAAGCGGAGAAGAAAAAAGCAAAGGCCGAAGATCAGTTGTCCTATACCATTGAAATCGAGACTAACAAAATGAATCTCAAGAAGAATGAATATAGTCAGAAGAGTAAACAGTCTGAAATTGATAAACTTCAGAGCGCAACACAGAATACAGAGGTTCGAAGTGAAATAGATGGTGTGATACAGAAAATTGACACTTCCAAAATGACAAGTGACGACGGTGATTCTGTGGATGACAGCAGTGCAATGGACAGTAGCATGTCGTCAGGTGACGGAAGTTCGGACAGTTCTGCATTTATTACAATTCTCAGTACAGGTGCTTACAGAGTAAAAGGTAAAGTTAATGAACAGAACAGGGATTCTATTGTACCCGGAGAGGCAGTGATCATCCGTTCCAGAGTAGACAGCAGTAAAACATGGAAAGGAACGATGGGATCCGTAGATGTGAATAATGGAACTTCAGATGACAGCAGTAATGATATGTATATGGGTATGGCAAGTACCAGTTCCGATGATCAGACAACGTCTACTTCTTATCCTTTTTATGTGGAATTGGATTCCTCTGAGAATCTGATGCTTGGACAGCATGTGTACATAGAACGTGACATCGGACAGGATGAGAAAAAAGACGGTCTGTGGCTCAGTGATTACTATATTCTGGACACAGATACCAATGAACCGTATGTATGGGCAGCCAGCGATAAGAACAGACTGGAGAAGCGTTATGTAACACTTGGAGAACATGATGATGATCTTGGAGAATATAAGATTGTTGAGGGCCTTACAAAGAAAGATGCGATTGCATTCCCGACAGCGGCTCTGGAAGAAGGCGAAAAAACAGAGATCGGAGATCTGGCTCAGACAATGAGCCAAGGCGCGGACGGGATTACAGATATGGATGCTGATCATGGAAATATGGATGATGAACAGCCAGATTCCGCAGATGGGGAAGCCTATACAGATCCAGATATGGAAGAGGGTTCTGAAGATGACAGTTCGGATGACTCGATTGATCCAAATGAGGAACTTGTACCAATCGATGAGGCACCTGGTATGAGCGCAGGTGAAGACGTGGAGGGGATCGAATGATACTGGAATTAAAGGGTATATATAAAGAATATCAGCAGGGTAAAATGAAAGTTCCGGTATTAAAAGATGTGAATTTCTCCATGGAAGAAGGAGAATACGTGGCAATTATGGGACCATCCGGTTCGGGAAAAACTACTTTAATGAACATTATCGGATGTCTGGACAAACAGACAGAGGGAACTTTCTTTCTGGATGGAGTGGATATTAAGGCGTGTTCGGAGAATGAAATGTCAGATATCCGGCTGAATAAGATAGGGTTTGTTTTTCAGAGCTTTCATCTTCTCCCTAAGCAGAGTGCTCTGGCAAATGTTGAGATGCCATTAAATTATGCGAGGGTACCTAAGAAGGAGAGAAGAGAACGCGCTCTGAAAGCACTTGACAGAGTGGGCCTGGCGGACAGAGTGGATTTTAAGCCAAATCAGCTTTCAGGAGGTCAGATGCAGAGGGTTGCCATTGCCAGGGCGATCGTCAATAACCCGAAACTTCTTCTTGCAGATGAACCTACAGGTGCTCTTGACAGTAAATCCGGTGCGCAGGTTATGGAACTTTTCCAGAGGCTGAATGATGAGGGGGTATCTGTATTGATGATCACCCATGATGCGGATATTGCCGCACATGCGAAGAGGGTGGTTACGATCAAAGATGGTATCCTTCAGGAAAAGAGGTGATCTTCATGGGCAAAGTAAAGAAAATCCTCGCAGGAGTGCTTGTGGTGGTAATCGCAGGAAGCGGAATTACAGCGGGATTGATGCAGCTGAAGAAAAACAGCCAGAAAACAGTGGCGGTTACTCCTGTGAGCGGATTACTGCAGGAATTTTATACACCTTCCACCACGCTTGACGGAATCATTACATCCAGTGCAACACAGACAGTAAACGGTGATAAAGACCTGATCATTGATCAGATTTATGTGACAAAGGGAGATGCCGTAAAAAAAGGGGATCCTCTGATTTCTTTTGATACTACTCTGGTGGAAATGGAACTGAATATAGCAAAGCTGAAAAAACAGAAACTGGAGCAGGATTTAAATAAAGCAGTGAACAGATTGAACAGCCTTCAGAATGGTGGACCTGTAGAGGAAACAGATGCGGGTACAGACGCCGATAACCTGAATTCAAAAACAGGAAAAACTGATAATGATACAGGCGATGATGATATGAAACCGGATGATACGTTATCATCCGCAACAGATATGTCCGGTAATTATCTGGCAGCAGCCATGCATCCGTTTTTGTTATCTGCTTTTACAGATGGAGATGCAGTGGATAATGCGGGCTCAGACAATTCTTCATCCAAGTCAGATTTACCGGGAGATGATGCTTCAACAGATACCGGAAATACAGGCGGTTCATCAGATGGAACATCTGCGGATAATGATATTCCGGTATATACGGATCCTTCAGCAAATGGATTCAGTGACGGAGAGAAGGATGATTTTAATTCCGGAAAAAATGATATGCCGGAATTATCACCAACGCCAACGCCGGCACTGGATGATCATACCACATATTTTGATCCCTATTACCGAAAAGGTGATCCGAATATCACTGATGGTGACGAGCCGTTTTATCAGAAACTGGATGCAGATTCTGTTCCGTTTACAGGAAGTGGCACAGAGGACGATCCATATGTATATCTGTGTAGCAGTGCAAAAGAAAAAGTAACAGTAATGGGTTCATTCTTTAATAAACTTGCAGGATACAGTCCTGATGGAACCAAAATTGTTAATCAGGGTGGTTACTGGTACCGTCTGGAATTTCATCAGAATGATACAATAGCGGACTATGATGATCTGAAAACCTCCTGCACAGGTTATTATCTGGTAAACGGAAGTTTTCTGGAGAAACCGGTATATGAATTTGCAGAGGTGGAATTTACACTGGCAGATGCAGATAAATATGATAAGAATCCAGATGATGGAGGAGATGATAATCCTGGTGGGAATGATGAACCTACCGGAACCCCTGTTTCCAGGGCAGATGCTATTAAGTATCAGAAGAGTAAGATTGCCAGTCTGAAGCTGGATCTCCAGGAAAGCGATATCAAGATATCACAGTTGGAAAAGAAAGCTAATAAAAAGCTTATCACTGCAAAACTGGATGGTACGGTTACTTATGTGGGGGATTCCGGAAGTGGTGAGACAACTGACGGTAAGGCTCTGATCAAGATAAAAAGCAGTGATGGATTTTATGTGGTAGGTTCTGTGAGTGAACTGATGCTCGATGATTTTAAAGAAGGTACAAAGCTTAATTGTACAAGTTATACCAGCGGATCTTTTGAGGCAGATGTTATGGATGTTTCGGAATATCCTGTAACCGGTAACAGTTCTTATGGAGGCAGCAATCCCAATGTATCTTATTATGCATTTACAGCAGTGGTGACTGATAAAACTCTTCAATTGGAGGATCAGGACTGGGTTACTGTTAATTATGAAGCATCTGCTGCAGAGAACATTATGGTCATCCAGAAAGCTTTTGTCAGAAATGACAATAATAAAAACTATGTATATAAAGATGATAAAGGCGTCCTGAAGAAGCAGGAGATTTCTGTAGGTGCAACTGTGGACAGCGGTTACAGTGTGATTGTCAAAGGTGGACTCAGTGAAGATGATCTGATTGCATTTCCTTATGGAAAAGATGTGAAAGAGGGCGCAAAGACAAAAGAAATTACTCTGGATCAGATGTATGGATATTAATTGAGAAAGGAGACATTTTATGCTTGAAAATATACGCCTGGCTTTTCAGGGAATATGGTCACATATGATGAGATCCTTCCTGACTATGCTGGGTATCATTATTGGTATTGCGTCTATCATTGCAATTGTTTCTACCATCAAAGGAACCAGTGAGCAGATTAAGGAAGACCTGATAGGTGCAGGTTCCAATACAGTAAATATTTATCTGTATGATGGAGATAACCAGTATGATGCGGAATATGGAAATTCTTCAAAAGCACCGATTCTGACAGATGATGTAAAAGAAGAAGTGAAAGATCTGGACCATGTTGAGAATGCAACTTTTTATTATAACAGTACCAGCGCATCTATTTATAATAACAATAACAGTCTGGAGGGTGGAAGTGTTTACGGGATTGATGTGAACTATCTGGCTACTTGCGGATATATAATTCAGTCAGGACGGGGATTTGTAAAAGATGACTACAAAAATTACAATAAAGTTGCGCTGATCGATGACAATGCGGCACAGAATCTGTTCCCGTCACAGAACCCGGTAGGGCAGACTGTGGAGATCAATCAGGAACCATATACGATTGTGGGAGTGATCCGGCAGGATGAGAATTATCAGCCGACGATCAACAGTATTGACGAATATTACACTTATTATCAGTCGATTGTAGGAAGTGTAATGATTCCGGACAGTTGCTGGCCGATTTCCTTTAAATTTGATGTTCCTCAGAATGTAATTGTGAAAGCAGACAGCACAGATACCATGAGTACGGTGGGAAATGCAGCAGCAGATGCGCTGAATAATTTAATTGCAGCCCTGAATACAGGTGGAAATACAACCATGAAATACAAAGCTGAAGATATCATGGAGCAGGTTAAGAATATGCAGAAGCTCAGTGAGAGTACAAATAATCAGCTGATCTGGATTGCAAGTATTTCTCTCCTTGTGGGTGGTATTGGTGTCATGAATATCATGTTGGTTTCTGTTACGGAGCGTACCAAAGAGATTGGTCTGAAAAAGGCTATCGGGGCACGTAAGAAGACTATTCTGGGACAGTTTCTGACAGAGGCTTCCGTACTTACCAGTATTGGAGGTATTATCGGAGTAATAACAGGAATCGGGCTGTCGAAAGTGGTGGGAAAGGTTACCGGTTCGCCTACTGCGATCAGTGTGCCATCAATTGTGATCGCAGTATTGTTTTCTACAGTGATAGGCGTGGTATTTGGACTGCTTCCTTCTGTGAAAGCAGCAAATTTAAATCCTATTGATGCGTTGAGAAGTGAATAAACACTGCACAGATAAAACAGACTTGATGTACAATACCTTTGTATATTGAGTCTGTTTTTCTGTAACATTTTTAGTTACTGTTTACTGGTAATATCCTGCAAAGCGTGTTATTGAAAACGAAGTGAACAATAACCATTTTTCTGTGGATTTTAAACAGAAAAACAATCAAATTTGTATAGATGTCAAGAAATGTGCTAAAATTTGTACAAAAAATAAAAAAATATGGAAGTACAAAGACAGGTTGTGCTATAATGGAGTATCTCAAAAAGAATTATTTATACAGGAGGAAGTTCGCGGATGGTATCATTTACCTATATCATCAAAGATAAATTTGGAATACATGCAAGGCCCGGACTGCTTCTTGTGCAGGAAGCCGGAAAGCTTACGAGCAATATCACTATTTTTAAAGGAACAGACAGTGGTGATGCGAAGCGGATGTTCTGTGTTATGAATCTTGCAGTAAAACGGGGAGATCAGATAACAGTACATGTGGAAGGCGAGAATGAAGAGGCAGATGCCGAAGTAATGAGAGAGTTTTTGAAAAATAATCTGTAACTGTGAAGATGTCAGACAGTTATGCCATAATCTTTAATAAGGAGAATTGGAGTAATGAGAGTATTAGAAGGTAAGTCCGTATTTTCAGGAATCGCAATTGGAAAGATTTCTATTTTGCAGAAAGCAGACACAAGTGTAAAGCGTACGAAGGTAGAAAATCCGGAGGCAGAGATCACACGTGTGCAGGAAGCAAAAGAGAAAGCAGTTGAACAGCTTCAGAAACTGTATGATAAGGCACTCCGGGAAGTAGGAGAATCAGGTGCTGCTATTTTTGAAGTGCATCAGATGATGCTGGATGATGAGGACTATCTGGATTCTATTGATAACATTATCCGTACGGAGAATGTAAATGCAGAGTATGCAGTAGCAACAACAGGTGATAATTTTGCAGACATGTTTGCGCAGATGGATGATGACTACATGAAAGCAAGAGCGGCAGATGTAAAGGATATTTCAGATCGTCTGGTACGTGTATTATCAGGACACGATGAGGGAGAGATGGATGCTGCAGAACCATCTATTATCGTTGCTGAGGATCTGGCTCCAAGTGAAACTGTACAGATGGACAAGAGCAAAGTTCTTGCATTTGTTACAAGGAAAGGTTCTTCCAATTCCCATACAGCAATCCTTGCAAGAACTATGAATATCCCGGCGCTGATCAATATTGAATATGATGACAGCATGGATGGAAAAATGGCAGTTGTAGACGGCAAGACCGGTTCTCTTATTGTGGAACCGGATGCAGATACCCTGAAGAAATATCAGGATCAGAAAGACGAGGAGTTGCGCCAGAGAGCAATGCTCAAAGAATTAAAAGGCAAAACTACAGAGACAAAGAGTGGACATAAGATTCATCTGTACGCAAACATCGGAAGCACAGGTGATGTAGCCAGTGTACTGGCTAATGATGCAGAAGGTATCGGTCTTTTCAGAAGTGAATTCATTTATCTGG
Organism: Blautia sp. DFI.6.71; assembly: GCF_020593585.1. Lineage (NCBI taxonomy): Bacteria > Bacillati > Bacillota > Clostridia > Lachnospirales > Lachnospiraceae > Blautia > Blautia sp. DFI.6.71. The sequence goes on along the minus strand of NZ_JAJDMJ010000026.1, from coordinate 3,683 downwards.
AAAAAGATAATTATCCGACAGAGGAAGAGCAGTTCCAGATTTATAAAGCAGTAGCACAGAATATGGCAGGAAAGAAAGTGATCATCCGTACACTGGATATCGGCGCAGACAAGCAGATTGATTACTTTGATATGGCACACGAAGAGAATCCGGCAATGGGTTATCGTGCAATCCGTATCTGCCTGGACAGACCGGAAGTATTTAAGACACAGCTTCGTGCACTGTTCAGAGCAAGTATGTTCGGAAATATCTCCATTATGTATCCGATGATCATCTCTGTAACAGAAGTAAAACAGATCAAGGCTATTGTTGCAGAGGTTAAGAAAGAGCTGACAGAGCAGGGCATTCCGTTTAAAGATGACGTAGAGCAGGGTGTAATGATCGAGACACCGGCTGCAGTTATGATCAGTGATCTTCTTGCAAAAGAAGTTGACTTCTTCAGCATCGGAACTAACGATTTAACACAGTATACACTGGCAATCGACCGTCAGAATGCAAAACTGGATAATATTTATGATTCTCATCATGAAGCTGTACTTCGTATGATCCAGATGGTCATTGATAATGCACATAAAGAGGGAATCTGGGCAGGAATCTGCGGAGAGCTCGGAGCAGATACTACATTGACAGAACGCTTTATACAGATGGGGATTGATGAATTATCTGTATCACCTACATTTGTTCTGCCGGTACGTAAGATCGTAAGGGAACTGGACTGATTCTGGCATAAATATCGCAAAAGAATAGAAACAGGCAGTCAAAATTCCGCATGGGTCAATCTATGCGGAATTTTTTTGCAATAAATTAGCGGTTCCTGATTGTGATACATAAAAAAATATGATAAACTGAACATAGTCTGTAATTTTATGAAAAGATAATTGATACATAAAAAATCTGAAGTGGATCAGAAGCAAAGGAGATATGAATATGGGAAAAATTGCCATTGTCACAGACAGTAACAGCGGCATAACACAGGACCAGGCAAGAGAACTTGGAATCAGCGTAATTCCAATGCCTTTTTATATTAACGAGAAGCTTTATCTTGAAGGAATCACTCTTTCACAGGAAGAGTTTTATGAGAGACTTAAGAATGATGAGGCTATTTCTACTTCACAGCCGGGGCCGGCAGATGTATGCGGACTTTGGAATACATTACTGGAAAAGTATGATGAAGTAGTGCACATTCCAATGTCAAGCGGACTGAGTGCATCCTGCGATACAGCAATGGGACTGGCTCAGGAATATGACGGAAGAGTACATGTAGTAGACAATCAGAGAATTTCTGTTACGCAGAGACAATCTGTACTGGATGCCCTCATATTAAGAGATGCGGGCAGAAATGCGACACAGATCAAACAGGTTCTGGAAGAGCAGAAGCTGGATTCCAGTATCTATATTACTCTGGAAACTCTGAAATACCTTAAGAAAGGCGGAAGGATTACTCCTGCAGCAGCAGCAATCGGAACAGTTCTGAACCTGAAACCTGTGCTTCAGATCCAGGGTGAGAAGCTGGATGCATATTCCAAAACAAGAGGCAAGAAGCAGGCAAAACGTGTCATGCTCAAGGCTATGCAGAATGACTGGGAGAACCGCTTCGCAGAATACGTAAAACGTGGCGAAATGTGCCTGCAGTCTGCTTATACAGGAAATCAGGAGGAAGCAGAGGAATTTAAGAAAGAAATTGCCGAAGTATTCCCCGGAATTGAGATTGTGCAGAATCCGTTATCATTAAGTGTTGCATGCCATATCGGACATGGTGCTATTGCAGTTGCATGTTCAAGAAAAGTGGTAGTAGAATAAAACAATCTGAGGAGTTAGGAAAGAATGAAGAAACTTATGGAACAGATGGCGGAAGAACTTTCCGCAGCATTTGAAAAATCCGGATACGACCCATCCTACGGAAAAGTAACCGTATCCAACAGACCGGATCTTTGCGAATTTCAGTGCAACGGTGCTATGGCAGGAGCCAAAGCATACAAGAAGGCACCGTTTATGATCGCTGATGATGTAGTAGCATACTTAAAGGACAGCCAGGTTTTCTCCATGGCAGAAGTCGTAAAACCGGGATTTATCAATTTAAAAGTAAAAGGTGAATTCCTTGCAGATTACTTAAAGGAAATGGCAGCAGATGAGAAACTTTCCGTATCTGCAGCAAAAGAGCCGAAGACGATCATCATTGACTACGGTGGACCAAACGTTGCAAAACCTCTTCATGTAGGACACCTTCGTTCTGCAATCATCGGAGAAAGTATTAAGAGAATCGGTCGCTTTGTAGGACATAAAGTGATCGGTGATGTTCATCTGGGAGACTGGGGTCTTCAGATGGGGCTGATCATTACAGAACTGAAACACAGAAAACCGGAGCTGGTTTATTTTGATGATTCTTACACAGGAGAGTATCCGGAGGAAGCACCATTTACGATCAGCGAGCTGGAAGAGATCTATCCATGTGCAAGCGGCAAGTCCAAAGAGGATGAAGCGTACAGAAACGAAGCTCTGGAAGCAACTCATCTTCTTCAGCAGGGCAAACCGGGATACATGGCTCTCTGGAACCATATTATGAACGTATCCGTTACAGACCTGAAGCGCAACTATGACAAATTAAATGTGTCTTTTGATCTCTGGAAAAAGGAATCCGATGCACAGCCATATATTCCTGGAATGGTTGAGGAGATGAAAGAAAAAGGATTCGCTTATGTAGACCAGGGTGCACTTGTAGTAGATGTAAAAGAAGAGAACGACACAAAAGAGATTCCTCCATGTATGCTTCTGAAGTCAGATGGAGCTTCTCTTTATACAACTACAGACCTTGCAACAATCGTAGAGCGAATGAAATTATTTAACCCGGATGAGATCTTGTATGTGGTAGACAAACGTCAGGAACTTCACTTTATCCAAGTATTCCGCTGTGCAAGAAAGACCGGGCTTGTAAAAGATGATACAAAGCTTTCTTTCCTTGGATTCGGAACCATGAACGGAAAAGACGGAAAACCGTTCAAGACAAGAGAGGGCGGCGTTATGCGTCTGGAAACTCTCATTAAAGACATCAACGAAGAGATGTTTACCAAGATTGTTGAGAATCGCAGCGTGAAAGATAAAGATGCGAAAGAAACTGCAGAGATCGTAGGGCTTTCCGCGATCAAATACGGTGACCTTTCCAATCAGGCTACCAAGGATTACATTTTTGATATTGACAGATTTACATCATTTGAAGGTAATACAGGTCCGTATATCCTTTATACGATCGTTCGTATCAAATCTATTCTGAACCGTTTTGCAGAAGAGGGCGGCAACCTTGAAGCAGGTACAATCCTTGATCCTGTAAACGACAGCCAGAAGAACCTGATGCTTCAGCTGACAGGTTTTGGTGCAACCGTAGAGAACGCCTTTGAAGAAAAAGCACCGCATAAGATCTGTGCATATATTTACGAAGTATCCAATGCATTCAACAGCTTCTATCATGAGACAAAGATCCTCAGCGAAGAGAACGAAGCACAGAAAGCTTCCTTCATCCAGTTGCTGAAACTCACTAAGAAAGTTCTGGAGACATGTATCGATCTTCTTGGATTTTCTGCACCGGACAGAATGTAAAAATAAGATTCATCAATAAATCAACTTGTTGGTATGCTAGTTACTGTTCACACACCACTATCCCGCGAGGTGTTTTGGCATGAATATGCCAA
>NZ_JAJDMJ010000230.1:0-204 GCF_020593585.1 Blautia sp. DFI.6.71 | reverse complement strand
GATGGTACTGCACTGGAGACGGTGTGGGAGAGCAGGTGGGCGCCAGATTAAAAAAGAAAATAACAGGCGAAAGCCTGATAAGATATCTGGTCTTTACCAGTGATTAGAGATTTTAAACATGTTTAAGATTTCTGATGACTGATAAAAATTCAGTCAATATGTACCTTGAAAACTGCATACATGAAATTTGATTAAAGTTAATCA
>NZ_JAJDMJ010000229.1:0-205 GCF_020593585.1 Blautia sp. DFI.6.71 | reverse complement strand
ACCAGCGACACGAGGATTTTCAGTCCTCTGCTCTACCAACTGAGCTATCTGGGCAAAATAGCGGGGACAGGATTTGAACCTATGACCTTCGGGTTATGAGCCCGACGAGCTTCCAGACTGCTCCACCCCGCGATATTAATTTTTAAAATCAAAAGCCGATGATCGGACTCGAACCGATAACCTGCTGATTACAAATCAGCTGCTC
>NZ_JAJDMJ010000025.1:0-54608 GCF_020593585.1 Blautia sp. DFI.6.71 | reverse complement strand
AAAGCGTCTGGAAGCACGCGACTTCAGTCGTGTGAGGATAAAGTTTTTAATTCACTACTATGTCGTATAGAGAAATACAATATTTAGTTGAATACAAAAAATATTGTGAAGATTCATCTAAAAGAGGTAAATCAACGAAACACATAAATGGTAGAACATATAGCAACAAATACGAATCGTTTTGCAATGAATATTCAAAGCAAATAAAGGTATCTCCAGGAGAAGTTGATTACGTGTTCTTACATATTAAACAAACGGGATTCATTGAGGAAGAATTTGAAACAGAGTCTGGAGATGTAGATGAAAATGATAATACATTTGACTCATTGGATGTTGAAAGTAAGGGATATTATATAACAAAAGAGTTTCTGGATTTTTATGAAATGGTTTTGAAAAGAAATGAAAATAATGGATAAATAAAAAGCTACTTCTGTGAGGTTGACTTGCAGAAGTAGCTTTTTTTTAGATATTGGAGGGGGTAATAAATAAAGTTAATTGAATATCCAATCATCAAAAAGGGCACAAAAAACACCGTATTTCTACGGTGCGTTCTGTCAGATATATTCTGTTTTATGATAGCAGAAAACTGGAATTCACAGTTCTTCCATCCTTCCCATCTTCAGCGCCATAACAAGAGTTCCGGCTGCCATCACAAAGACACCAATTTCAATCACATAGATGGGAAGAAGCGCCGGACCTGCCACGGCAAAGAAGTCCACGATAAAATGAATCCCATATGCAAGAACCGCTGTAAAAGCCGCTGTCCTGCATTTGCCTGCCTTTACCGCCCGGTAGATCAGCAGTGACAACCCGATATGCAGAATGATGGCACTGATTCTTTCGATTCCGCTTACAAAAAAGAGTGGTGCCGGTGTTGTCCATAGGGCCGACAGCTGTGACACGGTCTGGTTTGCAGACTCAGCAGGAAGTGCCGCCAGCGTATTCTGCATGGCTCCGCTGTTGATCATCAGCATGGACACAAGATTGCTGATTCCGGAGAGTCCTCCGATCAGAATGGCCTCCACACCGCCATGCCCGATTCCATACATCAGTGCATTTGGAAAATCCAGCCATTTCTTCATCCAGAACTTCATGGCAATCAGTCTTCCGGTCTCTTCAAAAACCGCTGCAGCCAAAGCCGCGTACACATAGTAAAGCCATGGCCTGCTCTGTGCGTTCAGTCCGCAGAACTGAATGACAAGAACATGCAGCTGCTGTTCCAACAGCATGGCAAACAGCAGATAGGTTCCTGCTCCGATAAAGAACGAGGAAATCCTTGCCTTAAGCTTCACCCTTCCTGCAATGAACAAAGCAATCGGTACCCCCATCGAGAGGACAACGGAGCAGATAACTCCCGCTATCGCCAGACCTGATATTGTGTTCAATTCCATCTTTATACCTCCCTGATTCTCAAAAAATTCCTTTATTGTATTTGAACTGTCCATACAATATAAAGCCTAATCCGACAATAACTGCTGGAAGAATGATATAATCTATAATTATTTCACTCCAAAACGAAACAATAAAACCTAATACAAGAGATATTCCTATAATCAGCGTTCCTGTGCCGACTGTTTTTCCATACTTTGGTATATCTTCTTCCTTTACTTTTCGCCTGTTATAAGAGTGAATTGTGCTGATATTGCCTTTGATATTTACAATTCCCACAACAGATATGAACACTCCCAAAATCAACATTATAATATTTTCCATAATGACCTCCTAAAAATAGAATAGTTCCTCAAATTTTTTGTCCAATGCAATACAAAGAATTAGAGCCAATTTTGCAGTTGGATTAAACTGTCCTGTTTCAATAGAACTAATGGTATTTCTTGATACCCCTACCATTTCTGCAAGCTGAGCTTGAGAAAGATTTGCTTCTGTGCGAACTTCCTTTAAGTGATTTTTCAGTTGTAATTGTTCTTTCATATTCTCACCTCTAAAAGATGGCTAACAAATCCAACAAATGCCAAAATGGAAAGCACAAAAAACAGAACAGTCAAGACCAAATCGCTCTTTCGCTTCATTTTGATAAAACGAACTAACCATTGTGTTGCAATAATGCTGAAGTATATAACCCACGGACTGTAAATCATAGTATGAGCAAGCACAGAAGATAACAGCGAAAGCAAACAACACACTAAAACACCAACTCTGCTTGCGTGACTTCCGGCTTGATATACCACTTCCATTTCAGCCAAGTCCTTATTGCGATGTTCTTTTCTGCTTGCATTTAAGATTTCGTCCTTTTTCATAAAAACACCTCCATGCCAAGTTTTCTTTGCATATTTTAATTATACACATACCAAGTTTTCTTGTCAATAAAGTTCATAAAAAAGTTACAACCGATATAAGAGATAACTTTTCTACCACTTCGATTATGCGTTAGATTGGAATCTTGCTAGTGTGAAGTATTATATAACCAAATTGAAGGAAAAGAATTATCTGAAGAAGCAGGGAAGTAGCCAAAAAGGGAAATGGGTGATATTAACAAAACGAGATTAACACTTGTATCAATTCATATTAAACTATGAAATGTAAGGAGAGAAAGATGCCTAGAAAACCATCATTAGACGGCAAAGATTCTAGTCTGAGAATCAGGATGTCACCAGAGCAAAAAGAAAAGCTAGTATTTTATGCAGAGAGACATTATCAGACTATGAGTAATGTAATATTCCAGGCGTTGGACATTCTTTACGCAAGAGAAGAACAACAAAATAATAAAGAGTAAAATGGAGTTATTTTGGAGTTTATTTCTTCATTTTTTAGCACTCCTCTTTGGCACTTTTTTGATAATCCCCTTTGTAAGAATCAGAAAATCCGATTCATACGGAGCACCAGAGAAAACATCAAAAAAAGACACAGAAACATAGAGAAAAAAATTAGAAGCCTTGCATCAGGGAACGTCCTGACGCAGGGCTTTTTCAGTCCTGAAAGAAAAGGGAAGAAAAATAGTGCAGTATCCCGGAAGCGCCGGAAAAGGAAGTTTTTACAAGTGAGTTTGCTAAAAAAATGCAAAGTGGGTGTGCGAAGGGACAGGACATATAAGCTTTGTATTCTATCTGGCAAACTAGACAGACTTAAAAGTCATATTCTACCTTCGAGGGGTATGCTTTTCATCTAAAATAGAGTACGATTAATAAAAAAAGGAGGTAGATGGATGGATCTTATCAAAATTGGAAAATATATTGCAGGTAAGCGAAAGTCATTGGGGATGACACAAAAGCAACTGGCAGAAAAATTAGGTATGAGTGATAAGTCTGTTTCTAAATGGGAGCGAGGAGTTTCCCATAGTTAAAGATACCACACCAAATATGATGAACCCACGCTTATACACTACCAGCTATAATAAACCGCAAGGACAGCAATTTGATGATACTGCTGTCCTTTCTTTTATAAAATTGCAGTACACATAAAAAAGCTGTAAAATGATAAATATATTTGTCCTTGTAACAATTCTCGGACATTTGCCTGTTATACTATCTGCAAAAAGCAAAGGAAGTGAGGATATGAAGCAGATTTTAATTGTCGAGGACGACAGTTTTTTGAATAAGATGTTAGACTATAACCTGACCGCAGACGGTTACGGCGTGACTTCTGCCCTAAATGCCAGAACCGCAGCCGAAGCTATCCGTCAGCGGGAATTTGATCTGGTGCTGTTGGACATCAACCTGCCGGACGGCAACGGTTTTGAGCTGTGCAAGCTGATAAAGCCCCAGCACCCGGACACCATCGTAATATTCCTGACCGCCAACGATCAGGAGAGCGACCAGATACGGGGCTATGAGGTGGGCGCGGTGGACTACATCACAAAGCCCTTTGTGATCGGGGCCTTGCAGCGGAAAATCAAAGCCATGTTCGCCATGCTGGAACACCACAAACCGGCTAAGGACATTTACGACGACGGGCGGCTGTTTCTGGACTTCTCGGAGCAGACCGCTTCCCTAAACGGCAAGCCCCTGACCCTATCCCCGATGGAGTACAAAATGCTGAACCTGTTCCGCAAAAATCCCCGGCAAGTGCTGACCCGCGGGCAGCTTTTGGAAAGGCTGTGGGATATAGACGAGAGGTTTGTAGACGAACACACCCTGACAACCTCCATCAGCCGGATTCGCAGCAAGATCGAATCCGACGGCGGCGCGCCCTACATCAAGACCGTTTACGGCATGGGCTATCAATGGACGGGAGGTGAGGCAAAATGAAGTTTCAAAATCTCTCGGTAAAGCGGCTGTTTAGCCGGGTGGCAATGGGGCTTGTCCTCTCCATGTCCGGGATCACCATAGCCCTGTTTCTTGTGACAAAACAGACGGCGGTGCTGCTGACAGGCGGGGCGCTGCTGCTGTGCGCCCTTGTGGGGATTTTTGTACTGACGCAGGCGTTTGGAAAGCGGCTGTCGCAGTTTACCGCTGACCTGTGCCAGACCTTAGACCACATGATCGCCGGGAATGAAGCGCCCCAGCGGCCAGAGGACAGCGAAACCCAGCTTGCCAGAATCGGACACCGGCTGGCAAGGCTTTACCAGATCATGCAGGAGAACCGCCGCCGGGTGGACGAGGAACGGCAGGAGTTACAGACCCTTGTATCGGATATTTCCCATCAGGTGAAAACGCCGGTAAGCAATCTGAAAATGGCGACGGACACCCTGCTGGAAAAGCCCATGACCGAGTCGGAGCGCACCGACTTTATCCGGGGAATCCGCAGCCAGACGGATAAGCTGGACTTTCTCTTTCAGGCCCTTGTGAAAACCTCACGGCTGGAAACGGGCGTGATCCAGTTGGATAAGAAACCGGGTTGCCTCTTTGATACCGTAGCGCAGGCCATGAGTGGGATTGTGTATGCAGCGGAGAAAAAGGAAATCGCTGTGTCCGTGGACTGCCCGGAGGATTTGACCGTTTTCCATGACAGCAAGTGGACATCCGAAGCCCTCTTTAACCTGCTGGACAATGCAGTGAAGTACACCCCTGCAGGCGGGAAAATCGCTGTGTCGGTGGTGCTGTGGGAAATGTATGTGGAGATCAAAGTGACCGACACCGGCAAGGGCATTTCCGAAAGCAATCAGGCTGCCATCTTCCGGCGCTTCTATCGTGAGGAAGAAGTACACGAACAGCAGGGCGTGGGCATTGGCCTGTATCTGGCCCGAGAGATCGTAACGCGGCAGGGCGGCTATATCAAAGTGGTTTCGGAGCCGGGCAAGGGTTCAGAATTTTCCATTATGCTGCCGACAAAATAGAACGCGGCGGACGGCCATTTCCGGCTGCCCGCCGTAAATTTTTTTGAAATGTCCGAGCGTTGTAACATTTCACCTCGATTTTCAATGAAATTTTTTGGCCGCTGTAACATTTCGCGGACATTTAGGTTTTACAATACCCTTATCAAATATGGAGGTGATACAACCATGACATGGCCTTTTGAAAATGACACCAGCGCCATTACAAAGAAGCTGGCGCAAAGAAGCTTCAAAGCCAACAAATTACGAAATATTGTTGCTGTAATAGCAATCGTTTTAACATCAATGCTTTTTACTTCTGTAACGACTTTATGTGTTGGAGCGATCCAGTCTATACAGACAACTATTTTGCAAATTAGGGGAACCAGCCCGTCCACTGGTACATCTGTAAATTGGATTGCCATAATAGCAGCCCTGTTTTTTATTATGATTTTTGTAATAACGGGCTATTTGCTCATTCGCAATATTTTTGAGATTTCTGTTGTTCAAGAAATAAAGAAATATGGCTTATTAAGAACAATCGGAACAACGGAGAAGCAAATCAAGCGAATTGTTTATAAGCAAGCATTTTGGCTGTCTATAATTGGTATATCTATTGGGTTGATTTTAGGATATATAGTAGGAATACTTATGCTTCCGTGGATTCTTAATTTTATGAAAGGCGAGTATCACAATCTTTCTGTGAACTTGAGTTTTAATCCTATTATTTTTGTCGTTGCCGGGATATTTAGTGCGATTACTGTTTGGGTGAGCATAAAGAAACCATTCAAAATTGCAGCTACGATTTCGCCCATTGAGGCAACCAGATACTATGAAAAAGACAATTATCATAGTGCCAACAAGAATCGTCTTTCGTTTAAGAATAGAATAACAGAAATGGCATGGAGAAATTTAAGAAGAAATTCAAAGCGTACCATATTTATCGTCTTATCCATGATACTCTGCATTATTCTCCTAAACAGTGCAATCGCAATCGGAAATAGTGTTGATGTTAAAAAATATGTATCTTCTGTTACCTCATTTGATTTTGTTGTGGCAAGCCCAAACACATTTTCTAATGTGCAAGGTTTTCGATTTAAAGATGATTCTGTTAGTAATGAAATCATATCTGATATTGAAAATAATATTCCTGTGCTGAACGGAAGTCGAATTTATAAAAACACTTTGGATGATCTCAGTGTTACTTATGATTATGGTAGTTTGGTCACGGAAGTATTAGACGAATACACAGAAGATAATCACCTTATACGAAGTGGTATGGTTGATGGCAGAACTTATCCAGTAAAACTCGGTGTTGATTATCGACCTCTTTGCAATATTTACGGGGTAGAAAAATCAATACTTCCTAAATTGAATTTCATTGAGGGAGAAACAGATATACAGCAACTAACCTCATATTTGGAAAGTGGAAACTATGTTATAGAAATTTCAGCGATCAACCCAAATGAATCTCCTGAATTTCTTTGTCCGCTCAATCAGGAAGTTACCATTTACAAAGATGGATTGCCTTATAAAACGGTTTCGGTAATTGCGCGTGCAGTGGTTGATTTTTCATTGGTAGAATCTCCTGGTAAGAATGTTGGCTACACTGATGTTGGCGGCGATTGTCCTATTTTCTATATGAGTAATGAGATGTTTGTGGAATTGTATAACAATCCAGCCATAATGAGTTATGTGTTTGATGTGGAAAAAGAACACTTTTTGCCAGCGACCGAGTACATCAATTCTTTACCTACCGTTGAATACGCATCGTCTGAAACATTGGCACAAACTATGAATGGATTAAAACAAACTATTTTTATCATAGGTGGCCTTATTGGGTTTCTATTAGGAAGTATCGGGCTTGTGAATTTTTCCAACATCATTATAACGGGCATTATAAACCGGCAACGGGAATTTGCTACATTAGAGAGCATCGGAATGACGAAAAAACAAATTAACAAATTGACCGTATTGGAGGGATTGTTTTACGCATTTCTGATTTGTGTAATGGGTTTACCTCTCTCTCTTATTGTTGCAAATACAATTCTTCCTACTTTCTTTAATCAACCTGACTTATGGCTGTTTACAATACAGCCTACGATTTTCCCGTTGATATTAGAGGGAATTGTTATTTGCGTTGTGGCGATTATAGTTCCTCATGTTTCGTTTCGCTATTTTAGAAAAACAAGTATTGTAGCTCGATTAAGGGTAGTTGAATAATAATTTTGAAATGTCCGAGCGTTGTAACATTTCACCCCGATTTTCGATGAAATTTTTTGGCCGCTGTAACATTTCGCGGACATTTGGGTTTTACAATGACCTTATCAACAAAAGTGAGGAGGCGTTGCAATGGAACTGACCCCGACCATGATTTTGAATCTGGCGCTGCTGATCGTCCCGCCCGTTGCCCTTGTGCTGGCGTTCTGGCAAAGGCTGGCCCAGCACATCCGCTGGACGGTTGCCTTGACTGCCCTCTGTGATGTTCTCCCGTTTTGGGATGAACTGTTCTACTATGAGAGCTTCGGACTGTTCGCTGTGCTGATTCTGGTACAGTTGGCGGCCACCGGCGCAGCAGCGTTCCGCATTTACAACAAACAAAGAAAGGATTGAATTTTATGAGAATTTTACAGACTATCGACCTGAAAAAGTATTACGGCACAAAGCCGAATATCACCCGCGCCCTTGACGGCGTGAACTTCTCTGTAAATGACGGTGAGTTTGTGGCCGTTGTGGGAACCTCCGGCAGCGGCAAGTCCACCCTGCTTCACATGATGGGCGGGCTGGACACCCCTACTTCCGGCAATGTGATTGTCCGGGACAAAGAACTGTCGAAAATGAACGATGAACAGCTCACCATCTTCCGCCGCCGCAACATCGGCTTTATCTTCCAGAACTATAACCTTGTTCCTATCCTGAATGTGTATGAGAACATCGTCCTGCCGGTGGAACTGGACGGGGACACGGTGGATCAGAAGTTTTTGGATGAAATCGTTCACCTGCTGGGGCTGGAAGATAAACTGAAAAATATGCCGAACAATCTTTCCGGCGGACAGCAGCAGCGTGTGGCGATTGCCCGCGCCCTGATTACCAAACCGGCTATTGTGCTGGCCGACGAGCCGACCGGCAACCTTGACAGCAAGACCAGCGCCGAGGTGCTGGGGCTTATCAAGCGCACCAGTGCGGAGTTCCGGCAAACTGTTGTGATGATTACCCACAACAACGATATTGCCCGCCTTGCAGATCGGATTGTCCGCATTGAGGACGGCAAGATTGTGGAATAAGGAGGTAGCGGACTTATGGTATGGCCTTTTGAAAATGATACCAGCGCCATTACAAAGAAGCTGGCAAAGAAAAGTTTGCAAAGCGAGAAGCGCCGGAATCTGATGGTGGTGATTGCCGTTGCGCTGGCGGCATTTCTGATCTGCTTTACGGGAATTGTGTCTACCTCCCTGACACAAATGCAGCGCAATCAGGTTGTCGATACTTATGAGGCGGTCTGGCTGGGCGTAGAGGAAAACGACATTGAAACCCTGAAAGGACTGCCGGAGTTTGAGCGCGTAGGCGGCTACTATATGCTGGGTGATGAGCTTTCAGAACAGGGCTATCATGCGTCCTATGTGTATTGCGACGCGCAAATGATGGAGATTGCCAAGGCGCAGATGGAGTTGTTAGAGGGCCGGGTTCCTGAAAAAGCAAATGAAGTTGTTGTAAGCGAATACTTTCTTTCCACCTATGGAAACAATGCCAAGATCGGGGACACTGTGACCTTAGATACCGAGAGTTTTCATGGTGATTATGTCGTTACCGGCATTATGGACAGCGTAAATGAAAAAGAAGCGAATACCTGCGCTATCATTCTTTCCAACGCTGCCCTGACAGAATGGAAAGGGTTTGACCCGACTGGCTATCGCGCCTATGTCCATTTCAAAAACAGCGACCAGTTGGGCGAAGAACTGATGACCTCTTATTGCAGGGAGATTGCGGAGGAATATCAGCTTCCTATGCCCAAAATGAACAGCAAGTATTTTGCCTATGCTTCTAAATCCTTTGATTTTGCACTGATGGCTGGCGTGATTGCCCTTGTTCTGATCGGCGGCTATATCGTAATTCAAAGTATTTTCCGTATTTCCATCAATGACAAAATCCAAAGCTACGGGCAGCTTCGGACGATTGGTGCGACACCAAAGCAAATCAAGCGGATTGTAAAGAACGAGGGACGCAAACTCGGCAGTATCGGGATTCTGATTGGCACAGTGCTGGGCGTATGCGGCGGTTCCCTCCTGTTTTCCAAGGGTTTTAACGCTGTTTCCTATGTGGCAACGGTTATTTTAACGCTTATAAGCAGTTGGATCATGGTATCTGTTTCCATCCGTAAGCCGGTGAAAATTGCAGCAGGGATTTCCCCCATTGAAGCCGTCCGTTTTACCCCGGCGCAAAAGGACATCCGCAGCCGGAAAAAGAATATCAAGCTCAATCCTGTTTCAATGGGAATTGCAAATTTTAGGCGTGACCGAAAAAAGACCGTTGCTATTGTAGCCTCATTGAGTTTGGGCGGAATTATCCTGCTTGTGGTATCCTCCATTGTTTTGCTGCGCTCACCAGAGGCGCTTGCAAGACAGTTTTTCCCAGACGGCGACTATAAAATTTATTTGGATTCTGAAATGACAGAAGAAAAGGTTATGGCAGCGGGAAATCCATTGAATGAGGAATTAAAGCAGGAAATCTTATCTATTGATGGCGTTACAGATATAATTCCAAGCAGGCAATCTCTCCATGCAACTTATAAAACAGAGATTCATCAAGTTGGTGGTATGTGCGATATGCTGACCGACCAGAATTATGCGGCAGTTGAAGCGGCTCTGACAGAGGGAACCATGCCAACAGATTCCCGTAGTATTGTAATTGACTATAATGTGCTAAAGCAGAATGAGGATATGGGTGTTGGTTCAACGGTTGAGATTTCTTTGGGTGAAGAACAGCCATCCATTTCTGTTACCATATCGGGGTTATACGCTCCTGCAAAGGTATATTCAGGACATGGCAGGATGCACTTAGATGGGGCAACTCTTTTTGCACCAGAAGCGTTGTTCCACGAACTGCACCCGGAAATCACCTATTTTGACTATTCATGGAGCATTGTAAATGACCCTAAAAAAACGGACTATGTGGGAGCTGAATTGAAAAATATTGTTGCCAGCCATAGTAATATTGCCTTAGATGAAATCAATACAGTGATTGAATATGAAGAAATGACAAATTCTTTTGCGTTTGGCAGTATGGAGATACTTTCATTGTTGGTATTTCTCTTTGGCGTTATCAACCTTATCAATACGACACTCTCTAACCAGATAGCCCGAAAGCAGGAAAACAGTATTCTGCGTTCTATCGGCCTAACACAAAAACAGCTATGTAAAATGAACATCTGTGAGGGGCTGTGCTATGCGCTCTTTGCAACATTGGCAACGCTGATCGTTGGGCTTCCGGCTTCCATCTTTGCTTGCAGAAAAATGAGTGTAGGTGCTTTTGCCGGAAATGTAGTGCCTTATCAATTCCCGGTTTTGGAAATGGCGCTGTTCATTCTGGTATTGTTCGGAATGGAGCTGATCTTGTCTGTTTGGACAATCCGCAGACAGAAAAAACAATCTCTGATTGAACAAATGCGGGCAATGGAATAACCTTTTGAGATCGGCGGGGCGGCGTGTGCTGCCCCGCCTTTTTCGCCATTTCTCAAAGAAATTTTTGAAATGTCCGAGCTTTGTAACAATTCAGCCTGTTTTTCTGTCGAAATCAAAGGCACCTCGGACATTTATAGTTCTTCCAAAAGTTTGATGATAATATTACCATTCATGGAAGAAGCAATCTGTTATTGCAATAATGCGAAATTGACGATAGAAAGTTTTTCATATCTCGGTCAGCTCAACAATTACATTACTCTGCTGATACAGCCAGTCCGCAAATTCTTTCGGGCTGGCCGTTCCTGTTTTTACAGCTTTTTTTCTCTGTAAGGCTTCTTTCTTAAAGTCAGCAAAGGCAGCCTGTATTTTTTCCAGACGGTCAGCCGGAAAGCCTGCGGTATTTTTTACCCGGTTTATTTTGTTGCGCCAGTTCTGGCATTCATTTTTATAAAGCAGGTCATAGTTATTTTCTCTTGCCCTCTCGTCAAATTCCCGCTTGTTTTGAAGCGCCTGTGCTTTTCGGCATTTGTCACTGCACAGCTCATATCGCTGGCTCTTTGCCAGAAAATATTTCCCGCAGACCTTGCACTGCCGGAAACAAAGCCCCCAGTCATTCAGCCTGTTCAGATAATAGGTAATCAACGGGTAGAGGGACGCATAGGCAGACACACATTCTTCTGTGCGCCGGTTGTCCGGGAACCAGAGGTCAAGCCGGGTATCTTCTGACGGTGCGCCTTTGAAATAAAGGCTGCCAGCTTGAAATTGTTTCGGTTTTCCTGTCTCCCTGTCAAAGCTCATGGTTTCGTTTTGGAATACCCCGGTCAGTCTGCTCATTTTATCCATGAAGCGGTCACAGGCAGCGTTACGGTCACGGGGTTCTCTGGCAAGCAGATAGCTGTTCCAGATACGGAACGCCACATACATTTTCAGAGGGTCGTTGCTAAGATATTTCTCCCAAAGAAATTCGCTTGCCGCCTGCTCCAGCTCCGGCTGTTTCCATCGGTTGGAGTGGAGAGCTTGCCGCAGCGGAGAAAGCCCGTATAAGTTCCAGTCTCTGTCCGTGTCACGCTCAAAGTTTATCAAAAAAGTTCCCAGTGGGCGTGTCATATCACAAAGCACCTCTGCGTTTTGGCTCCCGTTCAGACGGAAGCGGATCTGCTGTTCTTCCCCAATCAAAATCCGCTCTTTCATTTTCTTCCTGTCCAGCGTCAGGACAAACAAAATCCTCTCAAAACATGGCTCATGCCGTATAAACTGATTCTCCATCCCTATCCCCTGCCTTTGTTTATGGTAATTATATAATTCAGTTATATCCGTTACACTCATGGTATCGCAGAATCATTGTTTTGTCAAGGATAGTACGCTATGATGATTGCGGTTGGTAATTTCGTACCGCACAGTACCTTGACAAGTGAATGACCGTCCAAAAGGGATATGACCGGCAGGAGAAGTGACGCATTCGGCGCACCAATGCAGGGAAACACCGCAGGAATGGGGCAGGAAAACGGATTTTGGGGAGAACGGCAACAGGAAGCATTTTAACCTATTTGATTTATGGGAGGAACAGAATGAACGATAAAAAGAGATTGAACAGCTATGAGGATTTACCGCTGGTTCTGGATGTAGCGGACATTCAGCGGATTATGGGAATTTCAAGAGCGAGCGCCTATGAGCTAGTACACACACCCGGCTTTCCGGCGTTCCGCAGGGGTAGGCTTATCAAGGTCAGCAAAATTGCTTTCTTTGAATGGATGGCAAAAGGCTCCGAAACCGTACCGAGAAGCGACAAATAAGCGTGAGGTATCATTCCCTGACTGCAATACTGCCGCACTTTCCAAAGGAGCATACAGAGGGAAAAAAACTTAAAAATGATACCGAAACGCTACACCAAAACAGCCTATCTGTGTACATCAGGTAGAAATGGAGAAAGGAGCCGGTTATGGCAAGAATGAGCAACAAGCGGCGGCTGGAATGGTCTTTCTTCTTAAATGACCGCAGCCGTATCACTTACAACGAACTGTGCCGGAAATGCCAGCACGAATGTAAACAGAGCTTCCGGGCGGTTGTGGTTGACTGCCCGAAGTATCTTTCCAAGCGTTCCAAGAAAAAGGACAAAACTGCCGGAAACGGCAAAATCCCTTAGGAACTAAGGGCGCACTTCTATACATAGTCTAAAGACCATGTATCGTGCGTCCTGCGGAGCTTACCTCTGCCGCTGATAAAATCAGCAATCCGAGGTCTGCGTTCGCTTTGCTCCGACAAGGTGGCTACACCCCCTTGCGCCGCTAAAGCGGCTATCCCCTGTGTACCCGCCGCAAAGAGAAATCCGCTTTGCGGTTTTCCCTTTTCATCGGGTTTTATAGAAGCACTGACACACGGACTGTCTGCGGATGGTCTTTCTTTATCTTATCAGCAAAGGATGTGAGAACATGGAAAAATCTTTGGAACAGTTGAAGCAGGAATATGAAAAAACCACTGTCCTGCTGGAACGGGAAAAACGGAAAATGCAGCGTTTGAAAAACCGGCAGGCGTATCTGGAAAGCGGTTCCCGGAAACAGAGGACGCACCGGCTAATTACCCGTGGGGCAGCCGTTGAGAGCATTGCGCCACAGACAAAGGAGCTATCCGAAGCGGAATTTTATTCCCTCATGGAAAACATTTTGAATCTGCCGCAGGCGGAGCATTTCATCCGGTCTGCCACTGAGAACCACGCCCGTATTTCCGGGCAGGAGAAAGGCGGTGACTAAGGATAGCACTTTATCATTTTTCAATCGCACAGATAAAGCGTAGCGCCGGTCAGAGCGCCATTGCAAGCGCAGCCTACCGATCCGGGGAGCGTCTTTACAGCAGCTACTATGGAGAAGTCAGCGATTACACCAAAAAGGGCGGCGTGATTGCTTCGGAAATCATGCTGCCGCCCCATGCGCCGGAAATATATCTTGACCGGGCGACCCTCTGGAATGCTGTGGAGAGCTGCGAGAAACATCCAAAAGCACAGCTTGCCTATTCCTTTGATATTGCCATGCAGAATGAATTGACGCTGGAAGAAAACATGGAGCTGGCAAGGAAGTTCGTGCAGGAGCAGTTTGTGGCAAAAGGCATGATTGCCGATCTTGCTTTTCACAACCCGGAGAAAGAGGACGGCGGCATCCCTAACCCGCATTTCCATGTGATGACAACCATGCGCCCTTTGAACCCGGATGGCACATGGGGACAAAAACAGCGGCGGGAATATCTTCTTGATGAAGATGGAAACCGAATCCGGGATAAAAACGGCGATTATATGTTTAACGCTGTCCATACAACAGACTGGCATGAGCCGGAAACGCTGGAACACTGGCGGGAGCAGTGGGCGGCTGCCGTTAATACAAAATTTGAGGAAAAAGGGCTGGATGTGCGTATCGACCACCGTTCCTATGTGCGGCAGGGGCTTGACCTGATACCTACTGTCCACGAGGGAGCTAATGTCCGGCAGATGGAAGCAAAGGGCATCCGCACCGAGAAAGGGGAACTGAACCGCTGGATTAAAGCCACCAACCGGCTTATACAGGATGTGAGGAAGAAGATCAAAGCCCTGTTTGTCTGGATGGCAGAGGTAAAAGAAGAACTTTCCAAACCCCAGACACCGAGCCTTGCCGACCTGCTGATCGCTTATTACAACCAGCGCAACGCAGGGGCATGGAGCAATAAAGCCAGAACCGGAAACTTAAAGCAGTTTGCCGAAGCCGTCAATTATCTGACGGAAAACAAGCTGCTCACATTAGAGGATTTGCAGGAGCGTCTTTCCTCTGTCAGTGAAGAATTTGAAGCATTAAGCGGCTCCATGAAAAAGAAATCTGCCCGGATAAAGGAATTGCAGGAATTGATACGGGAGGGCGAGAATTACCAGCGGCTAAAACCTATTCATACGGAATTGAACAATATCAAGTTTAAGAAACAGAGGGAGAAATTTGAAACATCCCACGATGCGGAGTTACGGCTGTTTTATGCCGCCCGCCGTATTCTGAAAGAAAAACTGGACGGAAAACCCATTGCCCTGAAAGCATGGAAACAGGAATACGCACAGTTAAAAACAGAGTATGCCGAACTGTCTCCGCAGCACAAGCCGCTCCGGGAGGAAGTCATACGGCTGCGGCAGGTGCAGAACGCCGTAGATACCGCACTGCGCCGGAGGGAGCAGTCACAGGAAGTACAGAGAAAGAAACACGAGATGGAATTATGATATAATCGGCAGCTTTACCGCTGCCGGCATTTTTATGGAGGGAGCATTTGAATGTATTTGAAGCGGTGAAACAGTCTGTTACCACCCGGCAGGCTGCTTCATTCTATGGAATCCGGGTGGGGAGAAACGGCATGGTCTGCTGTCCATTCCACAATGACCGCACGCCCAGCATGAAAGTGGACAGCCGCTTTTACTGCTTCGGCTGCGGGGCTTCCGGGGATGTGATCGACTTTTCCGCTTTGCTGCATGGATTGGGGAAACGGGAAGCTGCGGTCAGGCTTGCGGAGGACTTCGGCGTTTCCTATGAGAAATCCGGCAATGCGCCGCCAGATAGGAAGCGTCACAACAGGTCACAGCCCCGACAAAAATCAGCGGAGCAGAGATTTCAGGAAACGGAACGGTATTGTTTCCGGGTGCTATGCGATTATCTGCGCCTGTTGGAGCATTGGAAAACAGCATACGCCCCACAGCCGCAGGATGCCATCTGGCATCCTCTTTTTGTGGAAGCGTTGCAGAGGATAAGCTACACAGAATACCTTTTGGATATTTTGTTATACGGAGAAATAGAAGAAAAAGCGGCGTTGATCGCCGCACAGGGAAAGGAGGTGCTGCGGCTTGAACAGCGAATTTCAGAGATTGCCGCTGGAAACGCAGGAAGCGGTCAAAAAGACGATGGACACAATGGAACCGGCGCAGACACCAGCAGAAATCCGGGAGACATTAGAGGGGACGCAGAAAGGCGGCGTGAAGAACAGCATCCGAAACTGCCTGACGGTGTTCCAGCGTGACCCGCTGTTTCGTGGGGCGCTGCGCCTGAACCTTTTGACGGAGCAGATTGACATTGTGAAGCCGCTGGGCTGGGAGCGCACCAGTACCACGCTGACCGACATGGACATGAACTACCTGCTTTTGTATCTGGAAGAAAATTACGGGCTTACCAGCGAGAAAAAGGTGCAGAGCGCCATCAAGATTGTTGCCAATGAAAACCGCTACCATCCAGTCAGGGATTACCTGAACAGCCTGCAATGGGACGGCACAGAGCGCATCCGTTACGCCCTGCATCACTTTCTGGGAGCCGATACGGACGAATACACCTATGAAGCCTTGAAACTGTTCCTGATGGGAGCCATCCGGCGGGTATTCAGACCGGGGAGCAAGTTTGAGGTCATGCTCTGTCTGGTTGGTGGTCAGGGAGCCGGGAAATCTACCTTTTTCCGGCTGCTGGCAGGCAGGGACGAATGGTTTTCAGACGATTTGAAAAAGCTGGACGATGAAAATGTGTACCGCAAGCTGCAAGGGCATTGGATTATCGAGATGTCGGAGATGATTGCCACAGCCAACGCCAAGAGTATTGAGGAAATCAAGTCATTCTTAAGCCGCCAGAAAGAAACCTACAAAGTGCCGTATGAGACACATCCGGCAGACCGGCTGCGGCAATGTGTATTTGGAGGGACGACCAACCGGCAGGACTTTTTGCCCCGTGACCGCACCGGCAACCGGCGCTTTCTCCCCGTGACGGTGTACCCGGAACGGGCGGAGGTTCACATACTGGACGATGAAGCGGCGGCGAGGGCGTATATCGAACAGATGTGGGCGGAAGCCATGACGGTTTATCGCAGTGGGAAGTATAAGCTGTCATTCAGCATGGAAATGAACCGATACCTGAACGCCCACCAGCAGGACTTTATGCAGGAAGACACACAGGCCGGCATGATCTACGCCTATTTGGAGGACTACACCGGCGACAGGGTATGTTCCAAGCAGCTTTATGAGGAAGCGCTGGGGAACTTAAATTCCCCGGCAGACTGGGAGACACGGGCAATCTGCGAGATTATGAATACCGGCATTGCGGGCGGCATCATACAGGGCTGGGTAGCCTACAAAAGCCCGAAGCGGTATAAGAAATACGGTTCTCAAAAAGGCTGGGAGCGTGTCAACCAAGCTCCGCCGGAGGGGGACGGTTTTCAGGAAATCACGGAAGAAGAAGCCCGGCAAATGGAACTTCCATTCTGAAAAGCCACCGGTTGACAGTTTGGTTGACGCTTTGGTTGACAGCCGGTTGACGGGGAAAAGCCTGATATTTGGGGCATTTCTCTCCTTTGTCAACCATGTCAACCAAGAAATCAAAGAAAAAGTAAAAAGTAATAATAGAGCGCCTATGGATTGTTTTCAAAGTCTTTTCTGCCGGTTGACACGGTTTGGTTGACACGGAGACAGTCTGCGGCTGTACACCTGTCTGACATTCCCTTGTCGGGCATATTTCATTTATGGAGGTAACTGCCTATGGCAAAAAGCAAAAACGAGAGCAATAACAAAAACAGCGGCACCCTGCTTACCGAAAAAGACGGCACCCAGTATTTTGTCATGGGGAAAGTCCGTATCAAGGTATCGGAGCATTTCGCACAGGATGGGAAGCCGCTTGACAGCCTGCTGGAAGATGTGATCCAGCACGCTGCCGCCGCTTCCTGAAAAAATACGGAATAACGACTGTCAATCAGCCCACGCTTATGATATACTTGTACCAGCGAGTATTGTATAAGCGTGGGTTGTTTCTTTTAGAAGGAGGATTTTTAACCGTGAAACAACCATACAATACAACGATTTATAACACTGCACTATATTTGAGATTGAGCCGTGACGATGAATTACAGGGGGAAAGCGGCAGTATCCAGACCCAGCGCATGATGCTTAGACAGTATGCCGCAGAGCATGGGCTGACCGTTGTAGACGAGTACATTGACGACGGATGGAGTGGGACAAATTTCGAGCGTCCAAGTTTCCAAAGGATGATTGATGACATCGAAGACGGGAAAATCAACTGCGTTGTCACAAAGGACTTATCCCGTCTGGGAAGAAACTATATCCTGACCGGTCAGTACACGGAAATCTATTTCCCCAGCAAGGGAGTACGCTACATTGCCATCAATGACAATGTGGACACCATCAACGGAGAAAGCGAGCTTGCACCGTTCTTAAACATCCTGAATGAAATGCACGCCCGACAGACCAGCAAAAAGGTCAAGGCTGCCATGCACACAAGATTTGCCAATGGCGCACACTATGGAGCCTATGCACCGCTGGGCTATGTAAAAGACCCGGACAAAAAAGGTCATCTTCTGATCGACCCGGAAACACGCTGGATTGTAGAGAAGATTTTTGACCTTGCTGTACACGGGCGTGGAGCCGCCAGCATTACACGGATTCTGGTGGAGGAAAAAGTACCTACCCCCGGCTGGCTGAACTATGAAAGATACGGGACTTTCGCCAATATCTACGCCGGTGCGCCCGCAGAAAAAGCCTATGCGTGGACGATAGCACAGGTCAAGAGCATTTTGAAAGAGGAAACCTACATCGGTCACAGCATTCACAACAAGCAGAGCAACATTTCATTCAAGAACAAGAAAAAGGTGCGGAAGCCGCAGGAAGAATGGTATCGTGTGGAAAATACCCACGAAGCCATCATTTCTGAAGAAGTGTTCCAAAAAGTTCAGGAGCTGATTGCAAGCAGACGCAGGAAACGCAGAAACGGTACGACACAGATTTTCGCAGGATTGATAAAATGTGCAGACTGCGGATGGTCTTTAGCCTATGGGGAAAACAAGCAGAATAAGAACCCATACGGGTACTACCATTGCAGCAAGCACGGGCAGGGATTACGCCAGTGTTCCATGCACTATATCCGCTATGATGTACTGTATGCCTATGTGCTTGCAAGACTGCAATACTGGTCTATGCTGGCACAGAAAGACGAGGACAATCTGCTGAAACGCCTGCTCAATGCCAGCGACAGGGAAAGAAACTCTGCGAAGAAAAAGCAGGCTGCGGAGCTGAAAAAGGCGGAAAAGCGTAAAGCCGAGGTTGACGGGCTGTTTGCTAAAATGTATGAGGACTGGTCTGCCGGACGCATAACCGAGTATAACTTCAATATGCTGTCCGAGAAGTACCAGAACGAGCAAAGGGAGCTTGAAACAAAAATAAGGCAGCTTCACGAAACGATGGAAGCCGCCGTACAGACCGCAGCGGACGCTGAAAAGTGGATTGCCCTGATGAAACAGTATGTCAACCCTGTGGAGCTGACCGCCGAACTTCTGAACACTCTAATTGAAAAAATAACCGTCCACGAAGCTGTCAAGGGCGAGGACGGAAGCCGTGAGCAGGAAGTAGAAATCTACTACCGCTTCATCGGCAAAATCGACTGACCTTTCTTTTTTACCCAACAATATCTTTAATTAAGGGAGACGGGAGTTTGCCTGCCGGATGTATCTGTTTATAAAGAACTTTGTTCAATTCTTGGTATTAGCCTCAATGAGTTTTTGGCTGGAGAAGATATAGCTCAAGAGAATATGATTCAGAAGTCAGAAACAAATATTATTGAAGTGATCAGAGATAATATAGATAAACAGAAATGTCTAAAGGTTATGAAATGTATATTATTAGTCATATCTATCTGTGCGGTATCAGTAATCGGATTTACCATATACCGTCTGAAAAAACCACAGAATTATATTTCTCCTGTTGCAAAGGATAGCATAGAAATGCAGACAGCAGAACTGCTTGCTGGACCGGATGGAGCATTTGTCTATAAGTTTATCACAACGGATGAATATAAAAAACTCAGATTACATATTTATCGATACGAATCAGGAAAATTGAGTGATCAGGACAAAGTTGAAATGGGATTTGAAGATATTGGTTCGCCAAAAAGTGGTGAAATCGTAATGGTGCCTGATTTCGATAATTATGTAATTAAGTTAATTATTTCTGGAGGTGGTAGTAGGTTGTCAACAGAAATTCCTATTTTAGAAAATGTAGAAAATAGAGAATACTATGGCAGAACAGCAACTGAAATAAAAAATGTCGTAGACATTAGATACGATAAGCAGCAGCCACTTATTGCCTTTGTTTATGATAATGATGAAATGAGTGTTCCGACTTTAGACGATTTTATAAATAGCCAAACAGATTTTCTTTCAAAAAATGATTATGTGTATTATGTGGCATTTGAGTTTTGTAAGTAATAGATTTGATAATATGTTTCGGATAGAGCTGTTCCGTAATTCATTTCCGGTGACAAATGAAAAAGAAAGGAGGTAGAGTGGAGAACAGACCTTAGCGATACACAGCAAAAGATTATAAAGTTGCTTTCAGAAGATCATCAATTATCAGCGGTTAAGTTAGCTGAAAAAATTGGGATTGTCAGTCGAAATATTGAGAACAATATTAAGAAGTTAAAAGAATATGGTATTCTCATAGGACATGGTTCTCCAAAGAATGGTTACTGGGAGATTATAGATAAAGATCTACAGGAGTGAGAAGTAAATTAATCCAAGATTAGTCAAATGCTGAGAGAAATAGACCTTCGCAGACGTAATGTTTGCGGAGGTTTTTTTGATAAAAAATTAATCACGATAATAATGTGATGATATCACAGAAAACAAATGAATTTCAGGTTATAATAAAGCCACAAAAGAAAAAACAAGGAGGACTGTAAAATGTCTGCTATTAATATCAATAAAAATAATTTTCAGAATGAAATAATGGATTCCGAGAAAACCGTTCTTTTGGATTTTGGGGCGCCTTGGTGTGCTCCCTGTCGTATGGTGGTTCCTGTCATAGAGGAGATTGCAGGTGAACGCCCTGATATCAAAGTTGGAAAGATCAATGTGGATGAGCAGCCTGAACTGGCAAGTAAATTTAGTATTATGAGTATCCCAACTTTGGTGGTTATGAAGAATGGGAAGATTGTACAACAGGTTTCAGGGGCGAGACCTAAGAAAGCGATTTTAGAAATGCTTTAATGAGGAAAGGTGGAAAAATAAGATGAAGGTAATAATCGTAGGCGGTGTAGCCGGAGGAGCTACAGCCGCAGCAAGAATACGCAGACTGGATGAACACGCAGAAATTATTGTGTTTGAAAGATCCGGATACATATCCTATGCGAATTGTGGGCTTCCATATTATATTGGAGACGTGATCACAGACCCGGAAGAACTTACATTACAGACACCAGAGAGCTTTTTTAAACGCTTTCGCATTAATATGAAAATTCATCATGAAGTTATCTCCATACATCTGGATCGTAAAACTGTTTCAGTGAAAAATTTGGAGAATGGTGAGATATTTGAAGAAAACTATGATAAGCTGATCCTTTCTCCAGGTGCAAAGCCAACACAGCCGAGACTTCCTGGAGTTAGTATTGATAAACTTTTTACACTTCGTACAGTAGAAGACACTTTTCGTATAAAGGAATATATAAATAAGAACCATCCAAAATCGGCTATATTGGCAGGTGGTGGCTTTATTGGTCTGGAACTGGCAGAAAATTTGAGAGAGCTTGGCATGGATGTTACAATTGTTCAACGGCCTAAGCAGCTGATGAATCCTTTTGATCCGGATATGGCATCCATGATCCATAATGAAATGAGAAAGCACGGGATAAAATTGGTACTGGGTTATACGGTAGAAGGATTTAGAGAAAAGGACAATGGAGTAGAGATTCTATTAAAAGATAATCCGTCCCTTCAGGCTGATATGGTGGTGCTGGCAATCGGCGTTACACCAGACACAGTATTAGCAAAAGAAGCCGGTCTGGAGCTTGGCATCAAGGGAAGTATCGTAGTGAATGACAGGATGGAAACTTCTGTATCGGATATTTATGCAGCAGGTGATGCAGTTCAGGTAAAACATTATGTTACGGGTGATGATGCGCTGATTTCTTTGGCTGGTCCAGCCAATAAGCAGGGAAGGATCATTGCTGATAATATTTGTGGTGGTGATAGTCGTTACCTGGGCAGTCAGGGAAGCTCCGTTATAAAAGTGTTTGATATGACAGCAGCCACTACAGGTATCAATGAAACCAATGCCAAAAAGTCAGGATTAGAGGTAGATACAGTAATTCTTTCTCCTATGAGTCATGCCGGTTACTATCCTGGTGGAAAAGTGATGACCATGAAGGTAGTTTTTGAAAAAGAGACTTATCGTTTGCTTGGTGCTCAGATTATTGGATATGAAGGAGTTGATAAACGTATTGATGTGCTGGCAACAGCGATCCATGCAGGGCTGAAGGCAACCCAGTTGAAAGATCTGGATCTCGCATATGCACCGCCTTATTCCTCTGCAAAGGATCCTGTAAATATGGCCGGCTTCATGATAGACAATATAGCAAAAGGGACCTTAAAACAATGGCATTTGGAAGATATGGATAAGATTTCTAAAGATAAAAATGTGGTGTTGCTGGATGTGAGGACTGTAGGTGAATTTAACAGGGGTCATATGAAGGGATTCAACAATATTCCTGTAGATGAACTAAGGGAACGAATTAGTGAAATTGAGAAAGGAAAGCCTGTGTATCTGATATGCCAAAGTGGTCTGCGCAGTTACATTGCCAGCCGTATTCTGGAAGGAAATGGTTATGAAACATACAACTTTTCCGGTGGATTCCGCTTCTATGATACAGTGGTTAATGACCGTGCGCTGATAGAAATGGCATATGCATGTGGTATGGATTATTAAAAAATAATCACAATATTTTTATAATTTTCTCGTAGCATAAAAAGATCCCCCATTTATTAGAATGACTTTTATAATTCTGATAAATGGAGGATTCTTTTGATGTTACAGAAAAACAGTTTTATGATCTTTGTAGTGTTTCCAGTCTTTTCGAATCCAGGATTGTGATTTTGCCGCGGGAGAGTTTGACGAGTCCTTCGCCTTGAAAGTATCGAAGCATTCGAGTGATAACTTCCCTGTGGGAACCAAGATGATTAGCAATCGTCTCATGAGTGATTTTCAATTCATTTGTTCCTTCGATAGAGGTCTCTTCTAAAAGAAATGAAGCAATACGCTTATCTAAACTCTTCCACATGATTTGTTCAATCAGCCACATGACATCAGAAAAACGGGTAGCCATTAACTCATTGGTATAGTTTGCGACGGGAGCAGATTCCTTCATGATGTCCTTATAGATCTCAGCAGGGATGATCCAAAGATCAGTATCTTTTTCTGCTTCAATGGTTACTTCAAATTGAATGGAGCGTATGATACATGAGGCGGATAAAAGACACATATCCATATCGAACAGACGGTAAAGTGTAATCTCCCGTCCCTCATCTGAAAGTATGTAGGTTCGAAGCTGCCCGGATTTAACCAGTAATAATCCAGTACAGTCCAGGTTTCCGTTGTGAATGATCGTTCCTTTTTTTACATCCCGTGTGATTAAATTGTCTGAAATTATTTTTTTCTGTGCTGTATTTAAGTCATTCCATAGTGGAAAATAATTTTCGAAGTTCATAACAGTTATCTCCTTTACGAACATAGTATACTTGCTTTTTTTAGATGCGTCAATTACATAATTGACATATGCCCTTTATAGGACTATTATATAAGAAAAGCAAGAAAGGAGCAGTTTATGCCGAGACCAGTAAAATGCAGAAAAGTCTGCCATTTTCCGAATGTTTTAGAATTCCTTCCGGCAGATAATGCTGAGAAAAAAGTACCCATTGTTTTGACAGTAGATGAGTATGAGACAATTCGTCTTTTGGACAAAAAAGGTTACAGTCAGGAGCAGTGTGCAGTATCTATGCAGATCGCAAGAACAACGGTTCAACGAATTTATGAGACCGCCAGGAAGAAAATAGCAGATGCACTCATTGATGGACATCCACTTAGAATCGAGGGTGGAGATTTCAGAATTTGTGACGGTCAGAGCAGCAACTGTAGCTTTGGAGGCTGTTACAAACAGGAAATTTACAAAAAATATGCAGCAGAAAAAGGAGAAGGTATCATGAGAATAGCAGTAACATATGAAAATGGACAGATTTTCCAGCACTTTGGACACACAGAGACATTTAAGATTTATGATGTAGAAGAAGGGAAAGTGGTACATTCAGAGGTAGTAGATACCAATGGAAGCGGACATGGTGCATTGGCGGGAGTTCTTAATGCATTGAACGCAGATGTTTTGATCTGTGGCGGAATCGGAGGCGGCGCGCAGACAGCATTAGCGGCAGCAGGCATTAAGCTGTTTGGAGGAGTTTCCGGAGATGCAGATAAAGCGGTGGAAGCTTTTATTAATAAAACACTGGATTATAATCCGGATGTGAAGTGTTCTCATCACGAGCACAGCCACGGGGAAGGACATACATGTGGTGAGCATGGATGTGGAAGCCATAGCTGTCATTAAGAAGAATAGCAAAAAAATAATAATACGAAAGGATGTGTCAAGGCAATGGAGAAGTTACCGCAGCACATCCTTTTTGTGTTATTTTACAGAAAGACAGATTGTATTTTAAAGGAACAGATCGTGCAGTATTTCTTGATAAGAGAGAATTTACAGGACCAATCTACACACAAATCAAAGAAGCTGTAGATTTAGTATTGAGAAATATTCGACTCGGAGCAACGATTGATGGATTGGTGCGAAAAGAGAAATATGAGCTACCGCCGGAAGCAATCAGGGAAATTTTGTTTTTAGTTTGTATTCGATTGTCTGTGGTGGAAATGGGATTAAAAAGTAACACCTGGATTCTGTAAGGGGAAATGTTTGAGCGAGCATTATAAAGATATCTTTTTGGAGAATATTATGTTATAATCACTCAAGAGAGAGGTACGATAGATGAGTGGTAAGAAGAGAAATGTAATGTTGTTCGTTCTGCTGTTTACCTTGCTTCTGGGAGTGATCGTTCCGGTTCAGGCACAGTCGTACGGCGGGACAAAGATAATACGGGTGGCGTATCGTGAGGACGCAGACTTTATTAATAAAAGCAGCAGTGGAGTATACAAGGGATATGGAGTGGAATATCTGAATAAAATATCTCAGTATACCGGCTGGAGATATGAATATATCAATGAATCATGGGAAAATCAGCTGGCAGATCTGAAATCCGGAAAGGTAGACCTGATCTGCAATGCGCAGAAAACAGAGGCCAGGGAGGATTCCGTATTCTGATGGAGGATTTTGGAAGTGGATATTCTTCCCTGAATATGCTGAAAGAAGCTCCTGTTGATGAGATCAAACTGGATATGCGTTTCTTAAGTGCAGCAGATCCTTATGGAAGAGCAGAAGAAATCCTGCACATGATCATTACTATGGGAAATCATATGAAGCTTTCCATCATTGCGGAAGGTGTGGAGACTGAACAGCAGAAGGTAATGCTTCAGGGGTTCGGCTGTAACAAGGCTCAGGGATATTTCTGTGCCAGACCTATGAGGGAAGCAGAATATACAGAGCTGCTCAGAAAAGAAAAAGCAGGAAATTAGATGTACAGAAGGTTGAATAAAGGGCTGTCCGGGAATCATCAAAACCGGCAGCTCTTTGTCATCAGAAGACCAATCATATAAAAACTAATCATATAAACAAAAAAAGGAGAAAATTAAAAGATGTATTATGTACCAGACGGCACGAAAGAGTGCGGATATTATGAATGTAAAAAATGCGGCAACCGTTTTCTGTCTATGCAGACGATGAAGAGGATTCCATGCCCGGACTGTGAGGCTGAAATCGACTATGAGATCGGTCCGGACGAGTCACTGGAGGATGTGCTGGATACAGCAGAACTGATTCAGAAGATTGAGGGTGAAGAAGAGGTAGAGAAGATGGACACACTTCTGAGCCTTGCTCTGACCGGCGGAGATTACAGTTGGATCTAGTACAGCGAATATTAAGTAACTGCTATAACCTGAGTCCATAACGAATCCTAAAAAATTTTTATAATCTTATTTATTGACAGAGGAAATTATCGGTGTTATTATGTTTATTATAAAACATACTAATTCGATAGGAATAATAGGTGTAAAGGAACTGACGATATGAAATATGATGTAGGTATCATTGGAAGCGGTCCGGCGGGTTTGAGTGCGGCAATCTATGCAAAGAGGGCTAATCTGTCAGCCGTAGTGATAGAAAAAGAATATGAAGGAACCGGACAGATCGCAGAAAGCGGACAGGTAGATAACTATCCGGGATTTCCGGGCATCAGCGGTTATGATCTGGGTGAGAACTTCCGGGAACATGCAGTGAAGCTTGGGGTATCCTTCATGGAACAGGAAGTAACAGAGATAAAGAAAGAAGCTTCATCAGATTTTGAACTTGTATTTGCAGATGGTTCGCAGGTGGAAGCGAAAACCGTAATCTATGCGGCGGGAGCCACACCGCGAAGAGCGAATATTCCGGGAGAACAGGAATATGCAGGAAAGGGTGTCTCTTACTGTGCAATCTGTGACGGATCATTTTACAGAGGTAAATCAGTCGCAGTTCTTGGTGGTGGAGATACAGCACTTGATGATGCTGTTTACCTGGCGGATGTGGCAGAGAAAGTATATGTGATCCACAGGAGAAAGGAATTCCGAGGAGCCGCTATTACAGTGGCGAAACTGAGAGAGAAGGAAAACGTTATCTTCGTACTGGAGCATCAGGTAAAAGAGATCATCGGAGAGCAGAAAGTAACCGGAGTAGTTCTGGAAGATGCAGCTGTGATAGATGTGAACGGTGTATTTGTTGCTTACGGAGCAGTACCACAGACAGATCTTCTGAAAAAATTTGCAGTACTGGATGATTCAGGTTATGTCAGAGCAGGGGAGACAGGAGAAACCGCTCTGGAAGGGCTGTATGTGGCAGGAGATGCAAGAACAAAGAAACTGCGTCAGGTGGTAACTGCGGTTTCGGATGGTGCCAATGCAGCAACCGCAGTGGCAGAATATTTGAAATAGAAGAAACTGAGAGAGTATTACGATAATTCAACCGGCTGTAAGGATACCGGACAGCCGCAGATCTGGAAAAAATATTTGAAAAAACGCTCTAAAAACACAAAGGAGAGATAAAAATGGCACAGAAAGTAGATTATGCAGCCTTAAAAAAAGGCGGATATATGAGACAGAAACAGAAAGGTTACGGTTCCCTGAGACTGGCAGTGGTCGGTGGAAACCTGACTGCAGAGAATATTAAGACAGTAGCAGAAGTAGCAGAAAAATACGGCCGCGGATATGTACATATGACTTCCCGTCAGGGCATTGAGATTCCCTTTATTAAAGTGGAAGAACTGGCAGAGGTAAAAGAAGCACTGTCAAAAGGCGGTGTGGGAACCGGTGTGTGCGGACCACGTGTACGTACAGTTACAGCCTGTCAGGGTTCAGAGGTCTGTCCAAGCGGATGTATCGACACCTACACACTGGCAAAAGAGCTTGATGAGAGATATTTCGGACGGGAACTCCCGCATAAATTCAAATTTGGTGTTACAGGATGCCAGAATAACTGCCTGAAAGCAGAAGAAAACGATGTTGGAATCAAAGGCGGCATGAACATCGAATATAAGGAAGACGACTGTATTTCCTGTGGTGTGTGTGTGAAAGCCTGCAGACAGGATGCACTGAAGATGGTGGACGGCAAAATAGAACTGGATGCGCAGAAATGTAATCATTGTGGCCGCTGTGTAAA
Organism: Blautia sp. DFI.6.71; assembly: GCF_020593585.1. Taxonomy (NCBI): domain Bacteria; kingdom Bacillati; phylum Bacillota; class Clostridia; order Lachnospirales; family Lachnospiraceae; genus Blautia; species Blautia sp. DFI.6.71. The sequence goes on along the minus strand of NZ_JAJDMJ010000025.1, from coordinate 27,072 downwards.
GAGCTGTCCGGTGGATGCATGGAAAGGAACTCCGGGATATATCGTATCTTTTGGAGGAACCTTCGGAAATAATATCTATAAAGGAGAAGAACTGCTTCCTCTGATCCCGGATAAAGAAACACTGTTTCGTGTGACAGATGCGGCAATTAATTTCTTTGAAAAAAATGCAAATCCAAGTGAACGTTTCCGCAAAACATTGCAGCGTGTGGGAGAAGAAGATTTCCGCAGTCAGCTGAAAGATGCGTATGAAGGACAGTGAAAGGAGAACATAATGGCTGAATTAGATTTTGAAGTAACCGATGAGGTTGATATTACCGATAAAGTATGCCCCCTGACATTCGTGAAGGCAAAAGTAGCAATCGAAGAACTGGAGGATGGAGAGATTCTGGCTGTCCGCATGAACGATGGCGAACCAGTGCAGAATGTTCCGCGCAGCATGAAAGAAGAAGGGCATAAAGTACTGAAATTAACCGATAATGAAGATGGTACTTACACCATGTATGTAAGAAAGGTGGAAGACTGATGGCAGTACGGGTAAGCAAGACGGATTTTGAAGAGAAAGTCCTGAAGGAAAAACTTCCGGTTCTGGTGGATTTTTATTCAGATTCCTGCGTGGCGTGTAAAAAGCTGGCACCGGTTCTCGGAAATGCGGAAGACGATTATGAGGATAAGATTAAAGTATATAAAGTAAATACGAATTTTGATGTGGAGCTGGCAGAGCAGTATGAAGTGCAGGCAAATCCGACGTTGATCCTTTTTAAAGACGGACAGGCGAAAGACCGGAAAACAGGAGCATTGAAACAGGCAGAGTTAAACAGCTGGATTGAAGGATTACTCTAAAAAGAGAGCAGGCATAAAGGAGAAAAATATGTTTATCACAGTAGCAGGAGAGAAAAAAGAAGTAAAAGACGGACTGACACTTCCGGAACTGATCGCACAGGAAAATGTAGAGATGCCGGAATATGTAACCGTTTCTATTAATGAAGAATTTGTTGCATCAGAGGATAAAGAGTCTACCGTATTAAAAGAGGGAGACAATGTAGAATTTCTGTATTTCATGGGAGGTGGATGCTAAATGGCAATGACAGATGAACAGATCGAGCGTTATTCCCGTCACATCATCTTAAAAGAAGTGGGGGCAAAGGGACAGAAGAAGCTCCTGAAAGGAAAAGTACTGATCATCGGTGCAGGCGGTCTTGGTGCACCTGCGGCAATGTATCTGGCAGCAGCAGGTGTGGGAACAATCGGTATTGTGGATGCGGACGAGGTAGATCTTTCCAATCTGCAGAGACAGATCATCCACAGCACAGCAGATATCGGAAAAGCAAAGGTAAAATCAGCAAAGGAAACCATGAATGCCATGAATCCGGATGTGGAAGTAAAAACTTACCGGATGTTCGTAGACGCATCCAACATCCGCGAACTGATTCGAGAATATGATTTTATTATTGACGGAACTGATAATTTCCCGGCAAAATTTCTGATCAATGATGCATGTGTACTGGAGAAAAAACCATTTTCCCATGCAGGTATCATTCGTTTTAAAGGTCAGCTGATGACCTATGTACCCGGGGAAGGTCCATGTTACCGCTGCGTATTCAAGAATCCGCCGCCCAAGGATGCAGTTCCTACCTGTAAGCAGGCAGGTGTCATCGGAGCAATGGGGGGTGTCATCGGTTCCTTACAGGCAATGGAAGCAATCAAGTATCTGATCGGTGTAGGTGATCTTCTGACAGGATATCTTCTGACTTTTGATGCGCTGACAATGGAATTCCATAAGGTTAAACTGCCGAAGGATACTCATGACTGTGCAGTATGCGGAGATCATCCGACAATCCTGGAACCGATCGACTACGAGCAGGAGGTCTGTGAGGAAACAGCAGGCCGATTTGCCACAAGAGATGAGCAGTAAATACAAGAAAAACCTGATGCAAAACAGGAGAAAAGTATGGCTATAATAAGAATGAGAGATCATCTCTATGATGAGATCGTTAATTATGCAAAAGAGCATCTTCCGGAGGAAGCCTGCGGGCTTTTGGCCGGAGTGGAAACCGGGGAGGGAAGGGAAATCCGAAAGGTATATTTTCTGGAGAATAAAGATCATACAGAAGATCACTTTACCCTGGATCCCAGAGACCAGATAAATGCGATCAGGGATATGCGTGCCAATGGATTGAAACCGCTGGGAAACTGGCATTCCCATCCGTCTTCTCCATCCCGTCCGTCAGTGGAGGATATCCGTCTTGCTTTTGATTCAAAGGCAAGTTATCTGATCCTGTCACTGATGGCGGACTATCCGGTATTGAACAGCTTTCATATTGAAGGTGGGGAATGGACAAAAGAGGATCTGAGGATTTATTCAGAAGAATATTATTTTTAAAGATTTACAGACAGGATAACAGAGGCAGAAATGTTTGAAGCAGGATTATTTGTGGAAACATTTCTGCCTCTGTTTATACTATCAGCATATAAAACTTCCGTACATTGTAAAAGTATAGAGCAATCCTCGTAAATAATGCATCTTAATCCAGCCCATCATAGCATGAAATTTCCATAATAAAGTCGTGGCAAAATCATGTCAACTGCAGAATAAGGCTTGAAAGATTATGCAAAATAATGTAAACTCAAAGAGTTAAGATATGTAGACATTATGTATGCCTGTAACGTTTAAGTATAGTATATTCCCACAATGGCTGGACGGTTGCAGATAACAGATCGGTTACTATAATAATTTGAGCATCTCCGGTGCGGATATCCGGAGATGCTTTGCTTTGGAAATTGTGTGTGAGGGGTATAAAAAAAGTATGAGAAAAGATTCTGACAATGCAAAACTGTTGGAACCGGGGGAATTACCGTCCAAAAGAAAAGTCCTGGTCGTAGAAGATAATGAATTAAACAGAGATATCCTCTCTTCTTTTCTGGAAGAGAAATTTGATGTTTTTCTCGCAGAAAACGGGGAAGAAGGACTGGAACTTCTTTCCGAGCATTACAGAGAATTATCAGTAGTGCTGTTGGATATCTGTATGCCTGTGTGTGATGGATTTGAATTCCTCAGACGCAGAAACACAGATAAATTTCTGTCAACCATACCGGTTATCGTTATGACCGGAAGTAATTCAAAAGATGTAGAACTTCAATGCCTGGATCTTGGTGCAGTTGATTTTATTCCGAAGCCCTATAACTTTAAACTTGTAATGGGCAGGATCAACAGTGTGATCAAGCTGAGGGAGTCCGTAATGGCACTGACTGCAGTAGAACATGATGAGCTCACCGGAGTTTATACCAGACAGGCGTTTTTCTATCATGCAAAATCTTTTCTGAAAACCAGACCGGGGGAGAGATTTCATCTTGTAATTGCTGACATCAGGGATTTCAAATTGATCAACAGCAGTTACGGGGAGAAAGTAGGAGATGAAATCCTCTGCTATCTGGCAGGAGCTTATACAAAGATGCTGAAGACAGGTCTGGTATCCAGATATGGGAGTGATCAGTTCGTATGTATGACGTGTGATGACTGTGATCTGTCTTTGGAAACAGTGACAAAGATAGAAGAAGAAATCGCAGAGCATGCACCTGTTCCCAATCTTATGGTCAAATATGGAGTTTATCAGGATATTGATAAATCTTTACCTGTTTCTGTAATCTGTGACAGAGGATTTATGGCGATCAGAAGTATCCGCGATAACTATGAGTGTAACATTGCTTATTATACAGAGAAAATGAAACAGAAGCAGATGCAGGACCGTTTGTTGGAGAACAGATTTGAATCTGCGATTAAAAATAAAGAATTTGTGGCATATTTCCAGCCGAAATATGATGTAAAAACAGAGAGGATCACAGGAGCGGAATCACTGGTGCGATGGATCAACCCGGATGGTTCCATGGTAATGCCCGGAGATTTCATCCCGCTATATGAAAAGGACGGACTGATCGTGAAGCTGGATGAATACATATTCCGGTATGTCTGCGAATTTCAGCGTGAACTGATGAAGAAGGGGCAGGAGCTGATTCCGATTTCTGTAAATCTGTCGCGTACAAGCATCCATCATTCCGATATTGTTGAACGTTATATGAAGATTGTAGAGGAGAATGGGATCCCGTTTTCCTGTGTGCCTGTTGAACTGACGGAAACAGCTACTCTGAATAATGTTATGATCAGAGATTTTACAGAGAAACTGGTAAATGCAGGATTTGCACTGCACATGGATGATTTTGGTTCAGGATATTCTTCACTGATCACATTGAGTGAATTACCGTTTAATACACTGAAGATTGATAAGAGTCTGGTTGACTGTATTCACCAGCAGAAGGGAAGAATGGTCGTGCAGCAGGTAATCATCCTGGCACATGGACTTGGCATGAAGGTGGTTGCAGAAGGTGTGGAGACTGCAGATCAGGTTGAACTTCTGAAGGAGATGGAATGTGACAATATTCAAGGATTCTATTATTCCAGACCATTGCCGAAAGCAGATTTTGTTAAGAAGTCAGAAGAGAATTAGAAAAGAAAACAGAAAAATCATCATAAGGAACTTCCTGATAATATTTATCGGAGTTCTGTATGATGATTTTGTTATGTTATAGGAAATTACTCCGTAATGTTCCTATAACATAACAAAGCCCTTCGGGCAGGATTCTTTCTTGTAGCACTCCTCCTGAATGTATTATTGAAGAGGAGTGCTATAGTTTGAAACCGCTTTTTGCGGTTGGATCTTGGCTTGTGTATTTTTTGCTTTCTGATGAAATCAGATGTTTAACAGGTCACTGTATACTTTCAGTGCTCCGTCAGTGTCATGTGCAAGAACACGTTTTGCAAGGACTTTACCAAGCTGAACACCTTCCTGGTCGAAGCTGTTTAAGTTCCATACGAATCCCTGGAACATGATCTTGTTCTCGAAGTGAGCAAGTAATGCACCCAGAGATGCAGGTGTAAGTTCTTCACCTGTGATGATGCTGGAAGGACGTCCGCCCTTGAAGTTCTTGTTCAGGTTCTCATCCTTTTTACCGCATGCAAATGCTACGATCTGAGCAGCAACGTTTGCACAGAGTTTCTGCTGGCTTGTGCTGTTCTCGATATCTACGTCTACACCAAGCTGGCTCTTCTTAAAGCCGATGAACTGAAGCGGAACGATGTCAGTTCCCTGATGTAATAACTGATAGAAGGAATGCTGTCCGTTTGTACCTGGTTCACCGAAGATAACAGGTCCTGTTACATAGTCTACAGGTTCACCGAAACGGTTTACGGATTTACCATTGGATTCCATATCACACTGCTGTAAGTGTGCAGGGAAGCGGCTTAATGCCTGAGAGTATGGGAGAACTGCTGTAGCAGGATATCCCTGTACGTTTCTCTCATAAACACCGATCAGTGCATCCAGCATATCCGGGTTTTCAAGGATATTTTTATTTGTAGCAAGCTTGTCCTCGGCAGCAGCTCCATCGAGGATCTGTGCAAATACTTCAGGACCGAAAGCAAGAGAAAGGATCGCACCGCCTACACCGGAAACGGAAGAGTAACGTCCGCCGATATAGTCATCCATAAAGATTGCTGTAAGATAATCTTCGCTCTTTGCCAGAGGTGATGTCTCGCTTGTTACGGCAAGCATATGTTTGGATGGATTTAATCCTGCTTTTACCAGAGCGTTCTTGACGAATGCTTCGTTTGTCAGAGTTTCAAGAGTTGTACCGGATTTGGATACAACGATGAACAGAGAATGAGCAAGGTCTACTGAAGCAAGGACAGCAGCTGCATCATCAGGATCTACGTTGCTGATGAATTTTGCTTCCATTTTAAATGTGTTGTTTGCTTTTGCCCAGTTCTCAAGAGCGATATATAATGCACGAGGACCTAAGTCACTTCCGCCGATACCAATCTGTACGACTGTTGTGAACTTCTCGCCGTTTTCATTAGTGATCTCACCTGTGTGAACTTTATTTGCGAAGTCAGCGGCTTTCTTCTGCTGTGCTACGTAGAATTCACGTTTGTCAACACCGTCTACAACTACAGCGTCACCGAGCTGAGTTCGTGCAAGGTGATGAAGAACCATACGTTTCTCTCCTGTATTGATCACAGCGCCGTTGTATAATTCCTGAAATTTGTCGATAAGCTGGGCTTCGTCTGCCAGATCTGCAAGTGCGTTCAGGACTGTTTCGTCAACCTGTTTTGCGGCATAGTTATAAGCCAGGCCGGCTGCCATTGGTGCGCTGTACTTCTTTACACGTTCAGCACCATTTTCGCCTGTCATGGCCTCTGCGATATTTACATGACCCTTCAGACCGGCAAGCTTACTGTAGGAAGCAAGAGTGTCCAGATTTTTCCATGTTGCCATAATAATATTCCTCCTTTAAATGACTGTAGCTGTATGGCTGCAGTTGCTAATATTGATTATACTGAATAAATGTTTTAATTTCAATGCAAGGATGCAGGGATTTTAAATATATTTTCCAGTTTACCGGAATGTTATTTCTGAAAAATTTAGATTTTTTATAAATATTTAACAAATTAAAGCGTAAGCATTTTCCAGTAGTATTAGCTTGAAATGGTATGAGAAAGTATGGTATAATTTCCTTTATATCTGCACAGCTAGAATACATACGAATAATAGCAGAAAAACAGTTACTGTTCCAATGTTGCTGAGAACAGTAACGAAAATATCTCCACAAAGCGAAAAGCAATATATAAGGAAGAAAGGAAAAACATATGGCTAACGCTAAATACTTCTTAAAGAGATTTGCAATGGCATTGCTTACGATCTTTCTGGTAGCATGCCTTACATTTCTTCTGATGAACGCTGTGCCTGGAAGCCCGTGGCTCAGCGAGAAAACGCCATCTGCCGCAACCCTGGCAGCGCTGAATGCAAAATATGGCCTGGATAAGCCTGTTCATGTTCAGCTTTTCATGTATCTTAAAAATATTCTGCATGGTGACTTTGGCGTGTCCCTGAAGATGCAGAAAAACCGCGCAGTTCTGGATATCATCGTTGAGATGTTCCCGGTATCTGCCAAAGTAGGTGCCCTCGCTCTGTTATGGGCGATCATCGTAGGTGTACCACTTGGATGTCTCGCAGCATTTAAGAGAGGTAAGCTCACAGACAGTATCCTCAGAGTTATCTGCACTCTGGGTATCTCCATGCCGAGTTTCGTAGTTGCATCTGTTCTTCTTGTAACACTCACAGGTGACGGAGCACTGAATCTGTTCCCGTCCATTTTTGATGCGTCACAGGGGATCAGAGCCTACATACTTCCGTGCTTTGCATTGGGATTTTACCCGATGTGCTATACTGCACGTCAGACCCGTTCTGCTATGCTGGATTCCTTAAGCCAGGAATATATCAAGACAGCCAGGGCAAAAGGTCTTAAGAATAAGAAGATCATCTTCAAACATGCATTAAGAAATGCCCTGATCCCGGTTATTACTTACCTGGGACCGCAGGTTGCTTTTACTTTATGCGGTGGTTTCGTAGTAGAGAGTGTATTCTCTATCCCGGGACTGGGACGTTATTTCGTACAGTCTATTCAGAACCGTGACTATCCGGTTATCATGGGAACTACTATTTTCCTTGCAACATTTATTATTCTGATGAATCTGGTCGTAGACCTCCTCTATAAGGTAGCTGACCCGAGAATCAGCCTGACAAAGGGAGGAGACTGATCATGGCAGAGAATAAGAAGATCAAGAAATGTCCGGTAAGTCTTCAGCCGGATATTGAGAACCTTCTTCAGGACTTGACACCGGATGATTTTGCTTCGGCTTCCAGTCAGGAGAAAGAAGATTTCATCCAGGACCGCCAGAGTGTATCTTACTGGAAAGATGCCTGGAGAAGATTAAAGAAGAATGTTGTGGCGATGGTCGCACTTGGAGTTATTATATTCCTGTTTCTGTTTGCGTTCGTCGGACCACTTCTGATCCCATATGGATATGATGAATTTAACGATGGCGCTGAGAACCTGTTTCCATATCATTACACACTGGAAGACCAGCAGCGTGTAGATGAAGAGATTGCATCCAGAACTCAGAGTGAGGTTGTTGATGTTGATTCAATGATCGAGCAGGCTAAGGCAGAGGCGGAAGCCAAAGGTGAGAAGTTTACAAAAAAAGATGAAGCAATCCTTCGCGCAAAAGCAAAAACAGCAGCAAAGAATGATACAGCGAGTGAGTCTGAAGAGAGCACAGACCCAGATACAGTCCGCAAGGAACTGGGAATTAAGAAACATATCTTCGGATATTCAAAGAAAGAACTTGAGCGTAAAGCAGCCGGCGAGAAAGTTTTCCCACATGTCTTTGGAACAGATATGTACGGACGTGATATTCTTGTCCGTGTTATGTATGGTGCACGAGTTTCTATGTCAGTTGGTGTATTTGCCGCACTTCTCGTACTGATCATTGGTGCTTTATATGGTGCGATCTCCGGTTACTGTGGCGGTAAGGTCGATGCAGTGATGCAGCGTATCGTAGAGCTGATCTATGCAGTTCCTGAAATGCTGGTCGTACTTCTGATCGCAACTGCACTGAAACCAATCCTGACAGAATATATCAACTCCCCGGGCGGCGGTCCGCTGAAGTCCTTTGCCAATGTACTTGGTCCGAACCTTATCTCCATGTTCATTGCCTTCGGTCTTCTGTACTGGGTAACTATGAGCCGTATCATCCGTGGACAGGTACTTCAGCTGAAACAGCAGGAATATGTAACAGCAGCCAGAGCACTCGGTGCTTCAGGCGGACGTATCATCCGTCGTCATCTGCTTCCGAACTGTATCGGACAGATCGTTGTAACAACCTGCCTGCAGATCCCGTCTGCGATCTTCCTGGAGTCATTCCTTTCCTATCTTGGTGTTGGTGTATCTGCACCGCTTCCAAGCCTTGGATCTATGGCAACAGACGCATTAAGCGGTATGTATACATACACTTACAGACTGATCGTTCCGTCTGTAGTCCTCAGTGTAATGATTCTTGCATTTAACCTGTTCGGTGATGGTCTGCGCGATGCACTTGACCCGAAACTTAAGAAATAAGAGAGGAGGAGAATCATGTCTGAACAGAAACATAAATTATTGGAAGTTAAGGACTTAAAAGTCTCCTTCTTTACACCGGCCGGTGAAGTTAAGGCTGTAGGAGGAATCTCCTACGACCTGGACTACGGCGAAGTTATGGGAGTAGTAGGAGAGTCCGGTTCCGGTAAGAGCCAGGAAGCCTACTCTATTATGGGACTTCTTCAGTCTCCTGGTAAGGTTGTCGGAGGTTCCATTACTTTTGAAGGACAGGATGTCCTGTCTTTTACCAAAGATCAGATGACAGAATTCCGCGGCAGTAAAGTAGCGATGATCTTCCAGAACCCGATGACCTGTTTAAACCCGGTTTACACCATTGGAAATCAGTTAGTAGAAGCACTTCGCGCTCATGATAAAAAGATCAGCAAGGAAGAAGCTGAGAAGCGTGCCATGGAAATGATGGAAATGGTTGGTATCAACAATGTACAGAAGCGTATGAAACAGTATCCTCATGAGTTCTCCGGTGGTATGCGCCAGCGAGTTATGATCGCCATGGGTCTGATCTGTCATCCGCAGCTTCTGATCGCGGATGAGCCGACTACAGCTCTGGATGTTACGATCCAGGCACAGATCCTTGACCTGATGAAAGACCTGCAGAAGAAAACAAAAATGGGAATCATTTTTATCACTCATAACCTTGGTGTTGTTGCGGATATCTGCGATAAGGTTTCCGTTATGTATGCAGGCCGTATCGTTGAACAGGGCCCTGTTGATGATATTTTCTATGAACCTGCGCATCCGTATACAAAAGGACTTCTGCGTTCTATGCCTCGTGTAGATGCAGAGAGTTACGAACGACTGATCCCGATAGAGGGTACTCCGGTCGATATGCTGAATCCGCCGGAAGGCTGTCCTTTTGCACCACGCTGTGAGCATTGTATGAAGATCTGTCTGAAGAAGATGCCTCCTTATGTAGAAGTAGGCGAGAAACACCGTTCAGCCTGCTGGCTGTGTGTTCAGGAACTGATGGGCAAGGAGGAGAACTGATATGGCAAATGAAGAAAAGAAACTTGTCGAGATAGAGAATTTACGTAAATACTTCCCGATCAAGGGAACAAACGGTCCAGGTGTTCAGGCAGTTCAGGATGTTTCCCTCTATATTAAGAAAGGTGAGACATTAGGACTGGTAGGAGAGTCCGGATGCGGTAAAACAACTCTGGGAAGAACCATTCTCAGATTGTATGAGCCGACCGGTGGTAAGATTATCTATGACGGTCAGACAATTTTTGACAATCCGTTGGACAAAGACGGCAAACCACTTGGTAAAGCGAAATCTGTAAACATGCTTCCTTACCGTAAGAAAATGCAGATTATTTTCCAGGATCCATCCGCATCTCTTGATCCTCGTATGACAGTCGGAGAGATTATCGGAGAGGCTATCGACATTCATAAACTGGCTGCAAATAAAAAAGACCGTGCGGATATGATCAAAGGTCTACTTGCAAGAGTAGGATTAAATACCGAGCATGCAAACCGTTATCCTCATGAGTTCTCCGGCGGACAGCAGCAGCGTGTCGGCATTGCCCGTGCACTTGCCGTTAAACCGGAATTTATCGTATGTGATGAGCCGATTTCCGCATTGGACGTTTCTATCCAGTCACAGGTTGTAAACATGCTGGAGGATATGCAGGCAGAAATGGGACTGACTTACCTGTTTATCGCTCATGACTTGTCTGTTGTGCGTCATATTTCAAACAGGATCGGTGTTATGTATCTGGGATCTCTGGTAGAACTTGGTGAGAGCTATGAGCTGAACCGTCATCCGATCCATCCATATACACAGACGCTTCTTTCTGCAGTTCCGGTACCGGATCCTAAGCTGAGCCGTACCAGAAAGCGTATCATCCTTGAGGGAGATGTGCCAAGCCCGATGAACCCGCCGAGTGGATGCCGTTTCCATACCAGATGTCCATATGCGACACAGAAGTGCCGTGAGGAGATGCCACAGTTCAAAGAGCATGAACCTGGACACTGGGCAGCATGTCATCTGCTGGATAAATAATACAGTCAAGCGGATATTCGCCTGACTATTTATCAGAGTACTTACAGAATACGAAAAAATATAATGTAAACTGGTGGGTAATACTGAAATAAATAGAAAGAATAAAAATAGGAAATAATTAACAAAATTATTGTTGCAATTATAGTAAAAAATCCGAAAGAAAAAGCTTAACATAGGTATTGGGTTCCTGTATAATGGAATTTATAATACAAATCGCTGACTTCTCATACAGCGAAAACCATAATAAAGGAGGACAAGTAATGAGAAAGGCAAAAACAATTATGTCTCTGGCTCTGTCAGTAGCTATGGTTACAAGCATGGCAGCTACAGCACCTGTAATGGCAGCAGAGAGCGAATCAACAGACGGATTTAATCTGAATCTCTGTATCGCATCTGAACCACAGAGTATCGACCCTGCACTGAATACAGCAATGGATGGTTCTGTCATGTGCCACCATATGTTCGAAGGTCTGGTCAAATGGGCAGACGACGGTGAAGGAAATGCTGTTACAGTTCCAGGACAGGCTGAATCCTGGGATAAAGAGACAAACGATGACGGAACAGTAACTTATACTGTACATCTTCGTGATGGTATCAAATGGTCTGACGGACAGGCCGTAACAGCAGGAGATTTCGAATATTCCTGGAAACGTCTGGCAAACCCGGAAACAGCAGCAGACTACTGTTACATGATCGACATGGTAAAAGGATATGCAGAGGTAGCTGACGGAAGTGCGGATCCTGACACACTTGGAATCAAAGCTACAGATGATACAACACTGCAGATCGATTTAACTTATGACTGCCCGTATTTCGAAGAGATCATGGCATTCCCGGCAACCTTCCCTGTTCGTAAAGATATGGTAGAGGGAAGCGAGAACTGGACATTTGATCCTGCAACTTATATCAGCAACGGACCTTACAAGATGAAAGAATGGTCTCATAACTCCTACATTCTTATGGAAAAGAATGAGAACTACTATGATTATGAGAACCTTGGACCGGACACAATTAAATTTGCACTTCTGGACGACAACAACGCGATCCTTAAAGGATACAACAACGGAGAACTTGATTTCATCGAGAACCTTCCTGTAGACGAAGTTGCTACTTACCTTGCATCCGGAGAACTTAACATCGCTGACTATATCGGAACATACTATGTATGCTTCAATACAGAAAATGAAGTATTCTCTGATCCTGCAATCCGTAAAGCATTCTCACTTGTAATCGATCGTAACTACATCGTAGATAACGTAACTCAGTCCGGTGAAGTTCCTGCAACAGGATATGTTCCATCCGGTATCTATGATGCAGACGGAGCAAGCGGAGATGACTTCCGTACAGTAGGCGGTGAATATTACAGCGTTTCTGAAGATGATTATGAGAAGAACTGTGAAGAAGCACGTCAGATCCTTGCAGATGCAGGATATCCAGACGGCGAAGGTTTCCCGACAGTTGAATATCTGTACAACACAGATGACAAACACAAAAAGATCGCTGAAGCACTCCAGAACATGTGGCAGAAAGAACTTGGCGTAACTGTTAACCTGGACAACCAGGACTGGAACGTATTCCTTCAGAACAGAAAGAATGGTGACTTCCAGATCGCACGTAACGGATGGATCGGTGACTACAATGATCCTTGTACATTCCTTGATATGTGGTATACAGGCGGCGGAAACAACGATGCTCAGTATTCTAACCCGGATTACGATGCACAGATCGATGCAGCAAAAGCTACTTCTGATCAGGCAGAGCGTATGAAAGCATTCCATGCAGCAGAAGATATCCTTATCGGTGAAGACAATGTACTGGCTCCTCTGTACTTCTATACACAGCCATACATGCTGAAAGATAATATCAAAGGTATGTATTACACACCACTTGGATACTTCTTCTTCGGATACACAACCCAGGAATAAGATCTGAGACAGGAATGAGTCTGGAAACGGACAGAGAAAGTAGTTTCGCATTCCTGCATAAAAATGCATAATTTTGAAAGTAAAAACAGCTCTGTGCGGAAGAGTTTAAGACTCTCCGCAGGGGCTGTTTTTGTTTTAGAACAGGAGATGGTAAAGTTTTCAGGCTGCCACTTTTTTATGATAAAAAGGTAAAATAAAAAACTAAATTTTACAGTATATGTTTGCATAAAAATCTATAAGATGATATGATTATAAATAAACGTTACAATAGCAATCTTACAGGGAGATAACTGGAAATGGAATTTTGGGATATTTATGATGAGAATAAGAAACCTACAGGACGTACCATGAAGAGAAATGACTGGTGTCTGAAGGACGGAGAGTATCATCTGACTGTGCTTGGCGTAGTAGCCAGACCGGATGGTACTTTTCTAATCACTAAACGTGTCATGACGAAAGCGTGGGCACCTGGATGGTGGGAAGTATCCGGCGGCGCTGCACAGGCAGGAGAGGAATCTTATGAAGCTGTTCTGCGTGAGGTGAAAGAGGAAACAGGACTGGATGCCCGAAACGCAGAAGGTGGTTATCTTTTTACGTATAAGAGAGAGAACCCGGGTGAAGGAGACAACTATTTTGTAGATGTGTACCGTTTTATCATGGACATTGATGAGAATGACTTACATTTACAGACTGAAGAGACAGACGGATATATGTTTGCCAGTCCTGACCAGATCAGAGAATTTGCAGCAGATGGAAAATTTCTGCATTATGACAGTATAAAAAAGGCATTTGAGATGTAAATATATGCAGAGATCCGTGGGAAAACCTTTCGGATGCTGCTTATGATATAAAGAGAAATGCAGCATCCGGAAGGTGATTCCTGAGAGGAAAGATAATGAAAAATATAATAAAGAACAGTCAGAAAAGGTTCGGGAGAATAATCCTGGTGATTATTAATATTCTTCTGATCCTGGCGGCGGTTCTGTCTTCTCTGGTTTATTCCGACCATATCAGGAATGAAAAAACGCAGATGCAGATAGATGCGTTTTGTTCCACTATGGAAGGAATGAAGCAGGTTTCCGGAAACTATCTGAAGATGGAGAAGGGATATGCAGAGAACTGGGCAAATTACATAGAACGCCAGAATATGACGATGGATGAAGCCCTGGATTATATCAAAAACAGCAATTCTCAGAAAGACAGGCATGCACATATTGTAGATATGGATAGAGGATTTCGCAGCAGTAAGTGATGTGAATGTGATCAGAAATGAGAGAATGGGAACTGCTTACGGAGATCAGATCATCCGTGGAGTAGCGGAGTGTATTCGTGCAAGTCTCAGAACAGGGGAGCAGGTTTACCGTATTCTAGGAGATGAATATCTCCTTGTTAATGAGATTGGCGGAACAGTAGGCTTCTGAAGAGTGCTCTGGTAGAGGATTTTCATACAATCCTTGAGAAGCATAATCTCTCTACAGACAGTATTATCCTGGAACTGACAGAGAGTGGATATCTGGAGACATCGCAGAATGTAATGAATATGAACATAAACTGCTGGAGCATATTATGTAAGATGGAATGCCGCCGGAAGTGAAGAACACTGAGGGCGCTTTCTTTCTGCCGTGATATAATCAAATCAAACTGCGAAGCAGTTATTCGGTTATGAGCAAATAGCGGAGCGGATGATTTTATCCGCTTAATCAAGTATGAAATGATGAGAGGAAAAAAATATGGAAAAAAATCTTGAGTTTATCGGGGAACAGTTAAAGAAATTAACTGCAATCCCAAGCCCGTCCAGCTATACGGAAAAGGCGGCAGAGTATCTGATGGAAACACTGAAAGAAATGGGATATGAGCCGGAGCTTTCCAATAAGGGAAATGTGCTCGTGACGATCGGAGGAGAGGGAAATCCGCTGGTCCTGGCATCTCATATTGATACTCTTGGTGCAATGGTACGCTCCATAAAAGATAACGGACGCCTCCGTCCTACAACTCTGGGCGGACATCAGTGGAGAACTGCTGATGGTGAGAACTGTACTGTTCATACGAGAGACGGCAGGGTTTATACAGGGGTTGTGCTGAATACAGAACCATCTGCGCACGTGGCAGATGAGAAAGTGGAACAGACAGAAGAGAATATGGAGATCCTGCTGGATGAGAATGTAGAAAACAAAGAGGATATTGATGCACTGGGAATCCAGGTAGGAGATATCATTGCTATGGATCCGCGGACTGTGATCACAGAGAGTGGATATATCAAGAGCCGTTTTCTAGATGATAAGCTTTCTGCAGCAATCCTGCTGGGACTGGCGAAGGCAGTGAAAGACGAAGGGATTACACTGCATCGTAAGGTATCATTGCTTTTCACAGTATATGAAGAAGTTGGACATGGCGGAAGCTATGTACCGGCAGATACAGCGGAAATGATTTCTGTAGATATGGGATGTGTGGGTGCTGATCTTGGATGTACAGAGCGTATGGTATCCATCTGCGCCAAAGATTCCGGCGGTCCGTACAATTATAATCTGATCACTGCACTGGTCAATACAGCGAAAGCACATGGTCTGGATTTCGCGATCGATGTTTATCCGCATTATGGATCTGATGTGGAGGCAACTCTCCGCGCAGGATATGACATCAGACATGGCCTGATCGGACCTGGGGTTTATGCTTCACATAATTATGAGAGATCTCATATGGATGGAGTGAAGAATACGTATGAACTTGTGAAGGCGTATGTGACGGAATAAAAAATAAAGCAGCTGTTCTTTTATATGTTTTTTGGTAATTGGAATATTGGACAGGAACTGCTTTATGAGGTTAAATTACAAAAAATCTGCAGGAGATATCATATAATGGATATCTTATCTGCAGATTTTATTATTTGTGGATATTTATATTAATGAAATTTCCCATTCCAGATGTGAAATATAAATAGCAATAATATTTTGATATAAAGCTGATTTATTTCATTGCATTCTTAATAGCAGCCAGCAGTTCATCATATTCTTCATATGCCGGGATCTCCGGATAATCTGCTTTGATCTTATCTGTACTGCGGAACAGGAATCCAGCCTTGCTTGCCTGGATCATACCCAGGTCATTGTAGGAATCACCGCTTGCAATGGTATCGAATCCGATAGACTGTAAAGCCTTTACAGTAGTTAACTTGGATTGTTCCACTCTCATCTTAAAGCCTGTGATCTCACCGTTGTCTGCAACTTCAAGAGTGTTGCAGAATAAGGTAGGTCTGCCAAGCTTCTCCATGAGCGGTGCTGCAAACTGTGTGAAAGTATCGCTGATCAGAATTACCTGAGAGAAAGAACGAAGTTCATCCAGGAATTCCTTTGCACCCGGAAGCGGATCGATCTTTGCGATCACATCCTGAATTTCTTTCAGTCCGAGACCATGTTCCTTCAGAATACCAAGCCTCCAGTTCATCAGCTTATCATAGTCCGGCTCATCACGTGTGGTTTTCTTCAGCTCCGGGATTCCGCTTGCTTCAGCAAATGCGATCCAGATCTCAGGTACCAGTACGCCCTCTACGTCAAGACATGTAATATACATAATAGAAATCCTCCTTTGTGTGAAACCTCTTTATTTTTGAAAATCCTTTAATGCTTTATTTAGTGAAATCATTCTAACATATTCTGAGAGTCCTTGCAAATTTAATTTTTGAGTTGCTTAAAAGGAGAATATTGATTTCCTAAAATGCATATGATATAATGCCAATAGGCAGAAGAAAGAATAATTAATCTGACAAGAATAACAAGAATGAAAGCCCTGGGAGTGGCAGCTCCCAGGGCTTTCTTCTTGTTTTAACAAAGTGGACAAGCAACCACTAGGCTAGTGTTGTCCTATTTATCTCCGTCTAGCCATTTGCAGATATAGTGGCAGATTATACCTGCTGCACAGGAGATAAGAAAAGAAAGAATAATTTCTGACAAGAATATCACCTCCTCCCGTTGCCGGGTATTGGTTGGACAACGTTAATACTATATCATATATAGAACAAAAATAGAAACATAAAATAAGTATTGACATAAAAAAACCAAAGCCATATAATAGTTAGGCAACTAATGGATAGCAACCTAACTATTTATATGGCTTTGCAATAGTATGGGTACTGATTTTAGGAGGTGCGGCGAGATAGACGAGGAAATGAAACAGAAGCTGAATGAGATGCATGTAGGCAGGCTGATACATATTTTATCCCATACAATGAAACGGCATAATCCGGCAGAGGTGATGGAGAATGACGATCTGACGACCATGCAGAAGCATGTGCTGAAATTTATCCTTCTGGAAACCATGCACAGAGATCTCTATCAGAAAGATATTGAAGAGGAATTCCAGATCAGGAAACCTACAGTGACAGGGATCCTGAAGCTGATGGAGAAGAACGGTTACATTTACAGAGAGAGTGCGAAACAGGATGCACGCCTGAAACAGATCATTCCCACAGAGAAAGCAGAGAAGATCCGTCCTGCAATCTTAAAGAGTATTGAAGAAGGCGAAGCCAAAATGCTCCGGGGAATTCCGAAGGAGGATGTGGAACTGTGCAAACAGGTTCTCTGGCAGATGTATGAAAACCGGAAAAAATCCTGCGATAGCAGGAATGATTTTTAACAGAAATAACGAGACATAAGGAGGACATTGACGAAGATGAATAAGAAACTTTTACGTTCAGTCCGGGAATACAAGAAGCAGTCTGTACTGGCTCCGGTCCTTGTAATCCTGGAAGTACTGATGGAAGTTCTGATTCCTCTGGAGATGGCGAAGATTATCGACGTAGGTATTGCAAACGGAGATATGAGCTATATCATCCAGCGTGGAGTCATCCTTGTTGCAATGGCAATGCTTTCCCTGTTCTTCGGCGTACAGGCCGGAAATATGGCGGCAGTTGCAGCAGCAGGATATGCGAAGAATTTACGACACGATATTTTTTATAAGGTGCAGGATTTTTCCTTTAAAAATATCGACCACTTTTCAACATCAGGTCTGGTCACACGACTGACCACTGATATCACAAATGTACAGCAGGCATACATGATGAGTATCCGCCTTCTTGCCAGGGCACCGTTTATGATCATCCTGTCATGGATTATGACACTGACGATCAACAAACCGATCGCAGTGCTTTTCCTGATAGTTGTTCCTGTCCTTGGCGGTACACTGATCTTTATTGCGAAAAAGGCACATCCGCATTTCATCAAGGTCTTTGATGAATATGACAACCTGAACAATTCCGTTCAGGAGAATGTAAATGCCTCACGTGTAGTTAAGGCTTTCGTAAGAGAGGACTATGAGATTGAGAAATTCCATGGAATTTCCAGATATGTTTATAATCTGTTTACTAAAGCAGAGAAAATCGTTGCATGGAACTCACCGGTTATGATGTTTGTCATGTATACTGTAATCATTATCATTGTTGCAATTGGTGGAAGAGGTATTGTTCTCGGTGGCATGGAAACCGGTGAGCTGACAAGTATCATTGTCTACGCACTTCAGATTCTCATGTCCCTGAACATGGTAACTTTCGTGTTTGTTATGATCATGATAGCAGAAGCATCCACAGACCGTATTGTAGAGGTTCTGGATGAAGTTCCTGAGATGCAGGATAAAGCTGATGCAGTAAAGAATGTGGCAGATGGTTCCATTGACTTTAATCATGTAGATTTCAGCTATGCAGGAGAGGGAGGAAATCTTTCCCTGAAGGATGTAAATCTTCATATTAAATCCGGTCAGACAGTAGGTATCATCGGCGGAACCGGAAGTGCAAAGTCTACCCTGGTGCAGCTGATCCCCAGACTCTATGATGTCACAAAGGGTAATGTCCAGGTGGGAGGCGTGGATGTACGCAACTACAATCTGGAAGTACTTCGTGACCAGGTTTCCATGGTACTTCAAAAAAATGTGCTGTTCTCAGGAAGCATCTATGACAATATTCGCTGGGGTGATGAACATGCCAGTGAGGAAGAAGTTCGGAGGGTCTGTAAGCTGGCCCAGGCAGATGGATTCGTCAGTGAGTTCCCGGATGGCTACGATACAATGATCGTTCAGGGCGGTAACAACGTATCCGGCGGTCAGAAGCAGCGTCTGTGTATTGCAAGGGCTCTTCTCAAGAAACCGAAGATCCTGATCCTGGATGACTCTACCAGTGCAGTAGATACAAGAACAGATGCCCTGATACGTAAGGCTTTCCGCGAGGAGATCCCGAACACAACAAAGATTATTATCGCACAGCGAGTTTCTTCTATTGAAGATGCAGATCAGATCATCGTACTGGATGACGGTAAGATCGCAGGTGTGGGTACTTCAGAAGAACTGCTGAAGACAAATGATATTTACAGAGAAGTATATGAATCACAGGTCAAAGGAGGCGGAGACGATGAATAAGAAGAAAAAATTAGATCAGAACACCATCCAAACTGCCAAAAGACTTCTGAAATATATGACAGGAACCCATAAGATACAGTTTATCATCGTATTTATCTGCATCTTTATCAGTTCCGCAGCAAGTATTGCAGTATCCCTGTCCCTGAAATTTCTGCTGGATGACTTTATCATCCCGCTGATCGGACAGACAGATCCGAACTTTGCAGAACTCTATAAGGCACTTGCAGTCCTTGGCTGTATTTTTGCACTTGGTGTGATTGCCACATTTATTTATACCCGAATGATGGTTTATATCGGTCAGGGTGTGCTTAAAAGTGTCCGTGATGATATGTTCGAGCATATGCAGACTCTTCCGATCCGCTATTTCGACCAGAATACAAACGGATCTGTCATGAGCCTCTATACCAACGATACAGATACCCTGCGACAGATGATCAGCCAGGCGATCCCGCAGGCGCTGATGGCGCTGTTTACGATCGTGGTTACCTTTATTTCCATGTTATTGTTAAGTCCGCTGCTTACAATTCTGGCAGTTGTGATTATTTTTATTATGCTGAAGGTTACCAGTAAGATTGGTTCCAACAGTGGCAAATATTTCATCCGTCAGCAGGTATCTCTGGCAGATGTGACCGGTTTCGTGGAAGAACGAATGAATGGTCAGCGTGTGGTAAAAGTTTTCAACCACGAAGATAAATCAAAAGAAGAATTCGACAAACTCAACGAAGCACTCTTCGAGGGTTCTGCAAACGCCAATAAATACGGAAACATGATGGGACCTGTGATCGGTAACATCGGTAACCTGCAGTTCGTACTGACAGCAGTACTTGGGGGACTTCTCTCTGTAACAGGTGTGGGCGGCATCACCCTCGGTGTTATGGCTTCCTATTTACAGTTCACCAAGAGCTTTACCCAGCCATTCATGCAGGTGGCACAGCAGTTTAATGCCATTGTTATGGCACTTGCAGGTGCAGAACGTATCTTCAGGCTCATTGACGAGAAGCCGGAAGAGGATGAAGGTTACGTAGAACTTGTTAATGCAAGAAAGGATGCCAACGGCAATATCACAGAATGCAAAGAGAGAACAGGCATGTGGGCATGGAAACATCCACATTCTGCAGATGGTTCCGTTACTTATACAGAACTGACAGGAGATGTCCGATTCGAAGATGTTACATTCGGATATAACCCGGACAAAGTTATTCTGAAAGACATCAGCCTCTTCGCCAAGCCGGGACAGAAACTTGCTTTCGTAGGTTCCACAGGTGCAGGAAAGACAACGATCACAAATCTGATCAACCGTTTCTATGATATTCAGGAAGGTAAAATCCGTTACGATGGAATCAACATTACCAAGATTAAGAAGGATGACCTGAGACGTTCTCTGGGAATCGTACTTCAGGATACTCACCTGTTTACAGGAACTATTAAAGAAAACATCCGCTACGGTAAACTGGATGCTACAGATGAGGAAGTATACGAGGCAGCAAGACTGGCTCATGCAGACCAGTTTATCAAAATGCTTCCAAAAGGATATGATACCATGTTAAGCGGAGACGGTGAGGAACTGTCCCAGGGACAGCGCCAGCTTCTCTCCATTGCAAGAGCAGCAGTAGCCAATCCGCCTGTACTGATCCTGGATGAAGCAACCTCAAGTATTGATACCCGTACAGAGAGTATTGTACAAAAAGGTATGGATAACCTGATGAAAGGCCGTACTGTATTTGTGATCGCCCATCGACTTTCAACCATCAGAAACAGCGATGCCATCATCGTACTGGATCATGGAAAGATCATTGAAAGAGGCGACCATGAAGACCTCATTAAGTTAAAAGGAACTTATTATCAGCTTTATACTGGTAAGCTGGAATTGTCATAAGGAACTATCAGAAAGACTGCAATTATTTCAGAACATGAATAATTGTGGTCTTTCTTTGCGGGCGTTGCGTTTTCTGCGTTATAATGCTATGATCGTACAGGTATGTGGATCACAGATGATGAAGTTCCGGTTTACGGATAAAAAAGAAAAATTATGCAGCAGCAAGGGAGAGATATACGATGGTAAAGATAGATCTGATCACTGGTTTTCTTGGTTCAGGGAAGACGACGTTTATCAGGAAGTATGCGCAGTATCTGATGGATGCTGGTAATAATATTGGGATTCTGGAGAATGATTACGGGGCTGTGAATGTGGATATGATGTTGCTTCAGGATCTGATGGGAGAGAACTGTGAGCTGGAGATGATCTCAGGAGGGTGTGATAAGGACTGCCACAGGAGGAGATTTAAGACGAAACTGATTGCTATGGGTATGTGCGGTTATGACCGTGTGATCGTGGAGCCGTCTGGGATTTTTGATGTGGATGAGTTCTTTGATATTCTTCATGAGGAGCCGTTAAACCGTTGGTATCAGATTGGGAATGTGATTGCAATTGTGGATTCTAAGCTGGAGCGTGATCTGTCAGAGGAGGCGGATTTCATTCTGGCTTCTGAGGTGGCAGATGCCGGATGCATTGTGATGAGCAAGAGCCAGGACGCATCACCCGAGGAAATCCAGGGTACGATTGAGCATGTGAATCAGGCGTTGGAGAAGGTTCATTGCAGCAGGAGATTTTGCTGTGAAATGGATGATGTGGATACAGTTAATATTATCCACAAGAACTGGGATGAGATGTCGAAAGAGGACTTTGACAGAATCGCATCCTGTGGATATGTGATGGCAAGCTACAGGAAACCGGAGTTTGAGGCAGAGGATGCCTTTACTTCTTTGTACTTTATGAATGTGAAGATGACTGAGAAGGAGCTTCGGGAAGCGGCTGAGAAGATTCTGTCTGATCCTGAATGTGGGCGTGTGTTCCGGATGAAGGGATTTATGAGAGTAGACAGTGACAGCGAAGATGGTTCTGGACTATCTGCATGGGCAGAGTGCGATAGACGGCAGTGGATTGAATTAAATGCTACGAAGAATGAAATTACAATCCGACCGCTTCATGTAGGACAGGAGGTTCTGATCGTGATTGGAGAAGAACTGCAGGAGGAGAAAATTAAATCCTATCTGAAAATCTGAGATTTAAATTTACAAAAAGGGCACTTGAAAAATCAGGTGCCCCATTGTATAATCTACTTAGAAGATGACCGGAAGCGTGTTCCGGTTGCCCTCGGTATAATTAATGAGTAAAGAAATTAAGCATCCAACTTTGGGCGGTGGGATGCTTATTTCTTTTTATGTTGATCTATGTAAGTCAATGCCGTAAAAATTACTAACAATAAAGTAAGGACTTCCATTGTGTTCATCGGGCATCACCCTCCTTTCGTGAAACTGGAGGGCAGGGGTCGAAACTTCGCATCCGGGTCTGTTCAATTATACTTGTTCAGTATAACGTGAAAAATAGAAGATATCAAGTACTTTACGTTCTATATTATTAAAAACAAAACAGGGTATGAAGTTCATCGTAATCTGATGAAACTTCATACCCTGTTCATTTATTTTTATGGAGTTTTGTAACCGTAAGGATTATTTGGTAAACAGATCAACCAGATCCTGGCCGTCTTCGTAGCCCTGGCTCTTCAGCTCATTTACGAACCAGTCGTCTACGCCGTCTACAGCTTTCTTGAAGGAATCGATATCCATATCAGCTTTCTCTGTGAAGGTTACGCCGTTTTTGGATTCCCAGCGTTCTTTAATCTCATTGTCGCTGGAACGGTTGATGTAACGTTCGTATTCAACTGCCTTCTGACCGCATTCATCAACAACTGCCTGCTGTTGTGGTGTGAGGCCGTCGTAGATATCCTGATTGATGCAGAAGAACAGACAGTCATAAATTGCATCCCACATGGAACAGTAAGGCTGAACCTCCTGAACGCTTGCTGCGTCAATAGCAGGAAGTGGATTTTCCTCACCTTCAACCGTGTTCTGCTGAAGTGCTGTGTAAGTTTCTGACCAGTTCATGTTTGTGGCATCAGCACCCCATCTCTTGTAGCATTCCATCAGAAGGTTGGAACCTGCTACACGGACCTTCAGGTTCTTCATATCATCTACAGATTTGATTTCATGTTTGCTGTTTGTGATCTCGCGGAAACCGTTTTCTGCGATACCCATGCAGTGGAGTCCGTATTCGCCAAGGATTTCTTTCAGTTTTTCACCAGCTTCGCCATCGAATTTCGCATCTGCATCGTCGTAAGAATCATAGACGAATGGAAGAGAAACAACGTTGAAACGTGGATCAAATGCAGAGTAGATCAGGTTGGAGTGCATGGAGATCTGAACCGGGTCCCCATTCATCAGAGCCTGAATACCTTCGGACTGGTTGCCGTTTGTAAGCTGGTCAGCTGCATAAATATTGACTTTAACCTTTCCGCCTGTAGCTTTTTCCATCAGTTCACCGAACTTACGTCCGCCGTCAGCCCAGGTACTTGTCTCAGTAGTGGAGCATGCGAAGTTCCAGGTTGTTTCCGGCCAGCCCAGATTACTGTAATCTTGCACTGTGTTGAAGGAGTCCTTTGTGAAAAGATCAACCAGATCCTGGGCATCGTCATAGCCCTGGCTCTTCAGTTCGTTTACAAACCAGTCATCGATACCGTCAACTGCTTCTTTGAAGGAGTCGATGTCCATGTCTTCTTTTTCTGTGATTGTTACACCGTTCTGGCTTGCCCAGCGTTCTTTGATCTCGTCATCTCCGGAGCGGTTGATGTAACGCTCATATTCAACTGCTTTCTGTCCTGCCTCGTCAACAACTTCCTGCTGTTGTGGTGTGAGACTGTTGTAGATGTTTTCGTTGATACAGAAGAACAGGCAGTCATAAATTGCATCCCACATAGAGCAGTAAGGCTGAACCTCCTGAACACTTGCAGCGTCGATAGCGGGAAGCGGATTCTCCTGACCTTCTACTGTGTTCTGCTGAAGTGCTGTGTAAGTTTCAGACCAGTTCATGTTTGTGGCATCAGCGCCCCATCTCTTGTAGCATTCCATCAGAAGGTTGGAGCCTGCTACACGAACCTTCAGGTTCTTCATATCGTCTACAGATTTAATCTCATGTTTGCTGTTTGTGATTTCGCGGAAACCGTTCTCTGCAATACCCATGCAGTGGAGTCCGTACTCACTGAGGATTTCTTTCAGCTTTGCACCTGCTTCGCCATCGAATTTCGCATCTGCATCGTCATAAGAATCATAGACGAACGGAAGAGAAACAACGTTGAAACGTGGATCAAATGCAGAGTAGATCAGGTTGGAGTGCATGGAGATCTGAACCGGGTCCCCATTCATCAGAGCCTGAATACCTTCGGACTGGTTGCCGTTTGTAAGCTGGTCAGCAGCGTAAATGTTGACTTTGACTTTGCCACCTGTGGCTTTTTCCATCAGTTCACCGAACTTACGTCCGCCATCAGCCCATGTACTTGTCTCAGTAGTGGAGCATGCGAAGTTCCAGGTCATTTCCGGCCAGTCAAGGTCGCTGTAATCTGCGATTGTGTCAAAGGAGTTATTGCCGTCTCCTGCCTCCTTGGAAGCTGTGTCAGAGGAAGCGGAGGACTGATCACCTGTGTAGGAGCCTTCTTTTGCAAGAGCTTTTGGAAGGAAAGTGGAGGTGATCGGGATGTATGTAACGATCAGAAGAACTGCAACGCAGGCTGCGATCATTGGCACAACTGCCCTTGAGATCTCCTGCAGAGTAACTTCCAGACCTTTTTTGATCTTGATGCTGATTGCTACGAAAAGGTTTACGCCTACAGGAGGAGTTACCTGTCCGATTGCAAGGTTTACAGTTGCCATAACACCGAATGCTACTATATCGTATCCAAGAGCCTTACATACAGGAAGCATAATCGGGATGAAGATGTACATAGCGGAGTTTGCATCGATGAAGCATCCTGCGATCAGGAAGATGATATTTACAATCAGCAGGAAGGTAAACTGGTTATGTGCGATGCTTCCAAGTAAATTGGAGGCGGCATCTGCAATACCGAATTTGGTACATACAAAGGAGAACAGAGAGGCACTTGCTACGATGAGCATGATACCGCCGGTTGTCTTTGCTGAGTCTACCAGAATGTCAAACATATCGCGGAAGGAAACTTCGCGGTAGATGACCATACCTACGAAGAGTCCGTATACAACGGATACGGCTGCTGCTTCTGTTGGTGTGAAGATACCGCCGTAGATACCGCCCAGAATGATGACCGGCATCAGGAATCCCCAGAAAGCATCTTTAAAAGCGTCCCAGCGTTCTTTGCCTGAGGCTTTTTCTCTGGATGGTTTGATGTTGTGTTTCTTTGCTTCCAGCATTACTACGATTACCAGTGCCACGCCCATAAGAAGACCTGGTACGATACCTGCCATGAACATATCTGCGATGGATGTGCCTGTGATGGAGGCATATACAACGAAGGCGATACTTGGCGGGATGACAATGGCGATGGAGCTTGAGGTTGCCATCAGTGCTGTGGAGAATGGTGCGGAGAAACCGCCCTGTTCTACCATTGCAGGGATCAGTACGGCGCCAAGAGCTGCAACAGTTGCAGGGCCGGAACCGGAGATGGCGCCGAAGAAGCAGGCTACGATAACACATACGATGGCGATACCGCCTTTTTTGTGGCCTACGCAGGTATCAACGAATTTGATCAGTCGTTTGGAGATGCCGGCTTTTGCCATGATGTTTCCTGACAGTACGAAGAATGGGATTGCCAGGAGCAGGAATTTGCTGATTCCTGAGTACATGTTGGTTGCTACGATCGTCAGGGATGTACCGGAGTAGAGAATTGCGCATACGGAGGAAAGTCCGAGGCAGATTCCGATGGGTACACCCAGGATCAGGAATATGAAGAAGGAGATAAATAAGATTGCACTGATCATTTATTTGCCCTCCTTTTTGTCTGTTGTGATTGTGTTCATGTTACTTTTTGTGCTGTTGTCGGTATTTTTGGCGCTGTCGGTTTTGCAGCAGAAGTCCAGACAGAATTCAATGAAGTGAAGGATCATGCATCCTGCACCGATGGGTACGAAGGACCAGAAGATCCATTCAGGCCAGTTTAATACGAAGGTTCTTTTTCCATTCTGAAGCTGAGTGATTACCTTGTCCATTCCGTATTTGAAAAGGATGACGCTGAAGATGATGCTCAGGACTGTGATCAGAATTACGGATGGTTTCTTCAGTTTCTTTGGAAGGCGGTCTGTGACCAGTGTCAGGCTGACCAGTTCTCCTTCGCGGCAGGCCAGTGCGGCTGCCAGCAGGGTGATGAGTACGAATACCGCTACTACAAGTTCTTCTGTGAAGGACCAGGAACGGTGGATGACTTTACGGGAAAATACGTTTCCCACAGTCAGCACCAGGATCAGCAGTGTGGAGATCACAAGGACGATCTTTTCTACTGCAGCCAGTGCGTTCATGATTTTTTTGTAGATTTTCATGCTCTCTACTCCTCTCAAAAAATTTGCTGCTGTTTTTCGGAATTTGGAGCAGATTCAAGGCAGATGGAATGTAATGGTTATAATATGTAATTAGTTACATTTTTCATCTGTGGTGAATTCTGTTGTCTGCGAAAAACAGAAGTAGTGTTTCGGTTTCAGATCGACAGCCTGGAAAAGAAAGTATGTCTCGTGTGTCAGGGCTTTTTTATGTTATAAGAATATTATGGGTGCGAGCTGTGAAATCAGCGTAGCTGATTTCCCCTAGCGAGCGGAAGAAATTCTGTAAGCTTTGGTAAGCTGATA